>CAYUDR010000074.1:0-6077 GCA_964443705.1 uncultured Planctomycetia bacterium
ATCGAAATTTCAAATTTTTCTTTTTCTTTTCTTTTTTAACAGTTTAACAGTTTAACAGTTTTTTCTTCTGCTTCTCGCCGTATACATTATGCGGTCTAAAAATAATATAATTTAACCCAAACATTCTATGACTGGCTTTTAATTCCTGCTCAACTGCAAGTTTTGCAATTCCATAAGAATCCTCCGGCAAAGGAACTACATCTTCTCTCGTTGGAAGTTGATTCTCGCCATAAACTGCTATTGAAGAAGTAAAAACGAAACATTTAACATTATGGTTAATGGCGCAATTGATTAAATTCACACTTCCGATAAGATTATTTTCATAATTAAATCTCTTTATAAAATGACTTAATCCTTCAGCGGCATAAGCTGCTAAATGAAAAATGTAGTCTATTTTATTGTTTTCAAAAATTGACTTTACTAATGGATAATCAACTACACTTCCTTTTATAAAATGAGCTTTCCTGTTTACATTTTCTTTGAATCCACCGCTAAGGTCATCTAAAACAATTACTTCTTCTCCATGTTTTATAAGCTCATCACCTATATGAGAACCTATAAAGCCTGCTCCGCCGGTAACTAAGATTTTCATAAATTTATCTCCTTCTATTTAATATTAGGTAGTTTGTTTAATAAATTATTTTTATCAAAATTATGCTTTTTCCGTTATAAACTGGCACTACTATTGAGACAAAGGGTAGATTGTTCATTTTTGGCTTAGTAATTTTTTATAAATATTTTCTAATTGTTTTATTAATTTTTTAGAATTGAAATGTTCTTCAACATATTTTCTGCCAAAACTGCCCATTTCAGGCCAGATTTCAGGATGCTCGATTAGATAATCTAACTTTTCACTCAAGGCATCACTATTTCTTTCCGGAACAAGAAAACCTGCTTTGCCATCAATGACACCTTCCGGAATACCGGTATGAAAAGTAGACAAAATTGGTAAATCAAATGATTGTGCTTCCAGAACTGAAGCAGGAATGCCTTCCTGGTCACCATTTTCTGCCGTTACGCTCGCTAAAAGATAAATATCTGCATCGGCTAACTCATTTTTTACCTCTTCACTGCTTTTCCACCCCAGTAATTTAACTTTTTGGCTCATATTAAGATCTGATATTAAAGATTCTAATTCATCTCTTAAAAAACCATCTCCAATAATTCTGTATTCAATATTCGGATGTTTTTTTAAAGATTTAGCCACTGCTTTAATTGAATATTCAAGACCTTTCTTTTCTACAAATCTTGCTATAGTCAAAATTTTTATTTTATTATTCAGATTTTTTCTTGTTTTTCTTTGCTCGCCAATTTTTATACCCATATGCTGAACTCTTATTTTTCTGGAATCACAACCAAGAGAAACTAATTTTTTCTTCCAATATTCACTTACCGGTAAGAGTAAATCGGCTTTTTTAAATAATTCATTATATACATCCATGCCAGCACTTGCTAAATAAACCGACATATCATAACCGTGTAACATTACTAAAAATTTAGCTTTAAAAATATCTTTTAAAAATAGAAAATCCTTGCCAATTGGACCGAAATGACAATGAATAATATCAAATTTTTTGTCTAAAAAGGGGATAACTTGCATAAATATAGAAAAATTTATAACTTTACGTCCATATTTGAAAATATTTAAACATTTTAATATAACTAAAGGTTCTTTAAATATATACTTAAAAATTATACTTAAGCCATTCAATATTTTCTTACTTTTCGTCTGTGGTATTTTGATATAGTGAGTCTTTTTCAATAATCCGTACTTTTCAACTTCTGGATGTACTTTCCCAACATCTTGCTTATCTAAAGCAAAAATTTCCACGTTATGACCTAAATCTATCAGGCCAGTTATGTGATCTAATATAAATGTCTCTGAAATAGTTGGGAAAGCACCAACTACAATTGCTATTTTCATTTTTTTAAACTCGCCTTTACAACAATTTGATATCCAAATAAATTAGGAAATTTCTTAATAAACTTATTAAATATCCTTCCTGGCCTCAAGAACCTGGGGCAAGGAAATTGGCCGTCGAGTTCTACAATTTGAAAACCACTATTATTCAACATCTCTCTAAAAGAATATAAAGTGAAATTCTGAATGTGTTCGCTAGAATGATAATAAGTGTATCCTTTCGGAAAATAACCTCCTAAAACCTCCAATCTATATTGCCACCAAACGATATTGGGAAAAGAAGCAATTAAATTTCCATCTTCTTTTATTATGGCTTTGAATTTTTCTAAAACTTTTTCTGGAAACATTAGATGCTCAAGAACCTCAAGACTGACAATATAATCAAATTTCATATTATCGATTACTTCTTTAATATTGTCGTTTTCAATATTTAAAACAAAAGTTTTATTGTAGTAGAGCCTGGCTAATTTAATAGCATTTTCGGATATATCGCATCCAACAATATATAAATCGCTTCCGAATTTTTCTCTCAAAATCTTCCCCATGGTACCTTCTCCGCATCCAATATCAATACAAAATATCTTTTTTTTATCATTTTTATTAATCATTGATGAAGCAATAGATAAACGTTCCGGCACCCACATACCATCTTTAGTATGGATACGCCCGACTTTTTCTCTATACAACCAATAATCTTCGTAAAATTTATCCATCTTTTCCATGGCTAACTCTCCCGTAAATTAAACAGATTTAACGACTGTTTTTAACTCATTTAAAATATCCTTATTTAACAAAAAAATGTACAAAAAATAAACTAATACACCAAATATAATTAAAAAACACAAAAGAAACAAAGACACTTCAACAATCAAATATTTCTTTATAATAAAAATAAGTAATGCCATTAATATAGACGGAATCAAAGCTATTTTTAATATGGACAGGTAAGTATTAATCTTTTCTTTGGTTATTTTAGCAATTTCTGTCAATGAAAATATATTCGCTATAAAAGACGCAGTCGTAACAGATATGGCGGCACCAAAAATTCCGTACAATCTGGTAAGAGGGTAAATCGTCACCGCCATAATAATTAATTGCAATAAAGTGAGTTTAACAATAATTTCTGGATTTCCTTTCCCCAAAAAAACTGGCCCAGTTGTAGCACCAAAAGATCTAACTACACCAAATAAACACAAAACCTGCATAGCAGGCACCATTGGCAGCCATTTTTCTCCATAGACTATTCCTATAAGTTCGGGAGCTAAAATAAATAAACCTGCCGCTAAAGGAATTGAAAGTATAGATGTAAAACGTAAAACTTTTTTATATGCCTCTCTCAAGCGCGGTATATCATCTTGAAGCTTTGAATAAGCAGGAAAACTGACTTGAGAAATAACATGTGTTATGGCTGTAGTTGGTAGATTTGAAAGATTATATGCAAGAACATAAAATCCCAGGGCACTTAACCCTAAAACCTTCCCTACTAAAGCATTATCGCCTTGCGTAACCAGAAAGATTATTACTCCTGACGCAAAGATGTGTTTTCCGAATTGAAACAGCTCTTTAGCGACATCGGGCTTGAATTTAAATGAAGGTCTAAATGGGTGAATGAAATAAGAACCAATTGCACCGACAAAAGTTCCAATTATGTGACCCAAAACAAGGGCCCAGACGTTTCTGAAGGCAAAGGCAAAGATGATGGTAAAGATTATATTTGAAAGGTTGGTTATCTGGTCATAAATTACCTTTTTCTTAAAATCGAGTTCTTTCTGGAATAGGATTATACCAATATTGGATATACCACTAAAGAGAAATGAAAAGGCAATTACTTTTAAAATAGGTTCAATCTCTGGATTTTCATAAAATTTAGCAAATAGAGGCGAAGTGAAGAAAAGGGCGGCAAAAAGAACAAATCCTCTGATTACAGAGATTATCCAGGCAGTGTTGAGAGTATCTTTATCGTATTTTTTTCTCTGAATTAAGGCCGCGCCAATGCCTGTCTCGCTAAAGACAGCCATAACAGCAGCAGCAAGTAAGGCAATGCCCATCAAACCAAAATCTTCGGGGGCAAGTAACCGGACCAGGATAATAGTGCGAGTGAAATAACAAAGCTTACTAAATCCAAACGAAGTTAAAACCCACACACCGCTTCTGGCGGCTTTTTGGGAGAGCGTGCCTTGGGTAGAAAAAAGACCGGATAATTTCTGTTTTAGTTTAATAAACATAAATAACTATTTATCTTCTAATATTAAATATAATCTTGCTTCCGTCTTGTTCTAAGTGAAAGCGGAGTTGTTGTAAAGGTTCCATGGCCTGGGTAACATTTTGACGTGCGCCATCCGGGCAATAGAGAAGCAAGAAGCCGCCTCCGCCTGCGCCGGTGATTTTGCCTCCTATAGCACCTGCTCGAAGGGCCTTTTCATAGATGGCGTTTATTTTGGGATTGGTTATCTTAGAGGCCATCTTTTTTTTATGCAGCCAGCCCTCTCCAAGAATTCTTCCAAATTCATCTAAAGAGCCCTTAGAAAGGTAGTCTTCTATATTATCAACCAGCGTTTTCATTTTTTCTAAGGTCTTGATTTTTTCTTTATTAAGGAGTGTGTTTTTCTTTTGTTCCGTTAAAATGCTCTCTGATTTTCGCGGGATGCCTGTGTAGAATAAAAGCAGGTTAAAATTGAGCTTGATTTTGTTTTTATCTGATATTTTAGCCGGGCGCACTTTAACGCTTTCATCTTTATTAAAAGTAATTACCTTCATGCCTCCGTAGGCAGCTATATACTGGTCTTGCTTGCCAATGGGTTTTTTTAAGATATCAACTTCTATTTCAGTGGCTTCTCTGGCCAAAACCTCAGGCGGCTTGGGTGTGCCTTTATAGGTATAAAGGGCATTTAAAAGGCCTACGGTTAAGGTGCTGGATGAACCAAGGCCTGAACCAGCAGATGGTATATCAGCCATGGTGGTAATCTCAACGCCTTTAAGAATGCCGACCTTGCGCATGGCCTCTCTGACCAGTTCGTGCTGAAGTTCATCAATGGAGTCTACCATCTCTGTTCTGGTATAGCCCACGCGTATTTTATCGTCAAAGCGTTTTTTTACCACTACAAAGATATATTTATCAATGGCGCTTGATATAACCTTGCCTTGCGATTTAGAATAAAATTCTTTTAAATCTGTGCCTCCGCCTGCAAAACTAATGCGTAGGGGGGTTTGAGAGATAATCATAATTTCGTTCCCTGTGCTTACCTATAGCCTCTGTGATATGAATATCCGGGCATCTCTTGTTCTTCCACCCTGTTAAGGACAGAACCCAGGACTTTTATATTTGAGTCCTTTAAGATATCAAGTGCCCTCTGGACGAATTTTCGCCTGGTGGCACCGGCCTCTATGACCAGGATAGCGGCATCAACATTACCGCTTAAAATAGAGGCATCTGCTACGGGAAAAATGGGTGAAGAATCAAAGAGGATGAGGTCGAATTTTTCTTTTAGCTGGTTGATTAGAGATTTCATTTTTTTAGAAGCCAGTAAAGCGGTCGGGTTTGGCGGCTTGGTGCCGCAGCTTAAGATTTTTAAATTTTTAATCTCTGTATTCTGAATACATTCTTCCAGTGTATTAGAGCCCACCAGCACATCGCATAAGCCGAAAGGGAAATTAAGGCCAAAGTGTGCATCTAAAGATGGGTGTCTTAAGTCGGCATCGACAATCAGGGTTCTTTTTTCCATAACATTGGCCATAACCATGGCAAAATAAGCTGCCGTCATGGATTTGCCCTCTCTGGGCACAGAGCTGGTAAACATAAGCGCTTTAACCGGCTCATCAGAAAAAAGAGCAAATTTGACATTGGTCTGCAGCCGGTAGAATTCTGTGGCATGGGGGCTATCTAAATCTTTTGAGCTGACAGGCACAATGGAATATGAGAGCTGCTCCTGCGGGGCGCTGGTTAAATCGGGTTTGGATATATAGCCCATTTTTATAAGGGTTGTTCCGATGTAACCCCCCTCTTTCTTCTTGGCCTTAAGGGCCTTGCGTAGTTCCTGATGATTAATCATGCCGGCATTAACCATTATCTGGCCGATGAGTTCTGATTTTTTTCCTAATAATTTCTCAAACATTTAAAAATCCTCCGTTTATTGTGCGAGGTTACGTTTGTGCGAGG
>CAYUDR010000075.1:0-5884 GCA_964443705.1 uncultured Planctomycetia bacterium
GTTAAGTTATAGTTAAAAAACCCCGAGGGAAAATTCCCTCGGGGTTTTTTATTACAAATATCGACATTTGACAAACAGCTATCTTTGTGTTATATTGTAGAAAATAAGGAGGTGGCTTAACAAATGGAAATGGAAAAATCTTATCACGAAACAGAAGATAAAACAGTAGCAGAGGGTAAGGTATGGGCTATTATGGCTTATCTTGGAATCCTTTGTCTATTGCCGCTTCTTTTAAAGAAAGAAAATAAATTTGCCCTTTTTCACGGCAAGCAGGGGTTGGTCCTGTTTATAGGCGAGATAGCCATAGCTATTCTAAATGTAATTCCGATTTTAGGCCAGATTTTATGGTTTATAGGCGTAATTGTTTTTGGTATATTTTCGCTGGTAGGCATAGTCCAGGTCCTGATGGGTAAATACTGGAAAATGCCTATTGTTTTTGACATCGCCGAGAAATTTAAAATTTAATGCAATTTTTAAAAAAACCGCCAGTTTTTTTTACCTAGTTTTTCTCTGGTGGTTTTTTTATTTTTCTTAAAAACCCGTAGTTTATTAATCAGAGGAGGGAAAAGAAATGGTATTAGGATTTTTATTTAAAAAGAAAACTACAAAAAAAGCTACTTTAAAAAAAGAAAAAAATATTCAGAAAATCGGAACTGTTACCCATTACTTTCCCAAAGTAAAAGCCGCCGTTATAAAAATCACTAAAGGCCCTTTAAAATTAGGCGATACTCTTTATATAAAAGGATACAGCACTGATTTTAAACAAAAAATCGCTTCCATGCAAATTGAGCGCCGGCCCATAAAATTAGCCAAGAAAGGTAATATAATTGGCCTTAGAGTAAGGAAGAGAACACGCGAAGGAGACACAGCCTTTAAAGAGTTTTAGAAAAAAGGAAATAAAAATGGAAGAAAAATTTGATAAAATTTCACTTGACCAGGAACCTTGGCGGGTATTTAGAATAATGTCTGAGTTTGTAGACGGCTTTGAATTCTTATCAAAGCAGGGGCAGGCAGTTTCAATTTTTGGCTCAACTAAGACAAAGCCAACAGATAAATATTATCAGCTTGCCAGAAACATGGCCCGGGCATTAGTCAAAAAAGGTTATTCTGTAATCACAGGCGCAGGCCCGGGCATTATGGAAGCCGCCAATAAGGGCGCTAAAGAAGCCGGGGGCAATTCTATCGGTTTAAATATTGAACTGCCTTCCGAGCAAAAAGCAAATCCCCACATTACCAAATTGGTTAGTTTCAGATACTTTTTTTGCCGCAAAGTAATGTTTACCAAATACTCAAAGGCCCTGGTGGTCTTTCCGGGCGGTTTTGGAACCTTAGATGAGTTTTTTGAAACAGTGGCCTTAATTCAAACAAAGAGTATCTTGCCTCTTCCTATAATTTGTGTCGGTGAAAAATACTGGGGGAGTTTGCTTGAGTGGATGAGAGAAAATCTTTTAAAAACGGGAAAGATATCTAAAAATAATTTAAAAATTTTTGTGGTTGTTGATAGCGTGAAAGAAGCGATGGCTGCTATTAAAAAATTTTACAGAAAAAAATGAAAGAAATTTTTAAAAAAACAGCTATCACCGCAGCCATTGAAGCAGGTAGTTTTATAAAAAGCCGCCTCGGTAAAATTAAGAAAATCTCTTTTAAGGGTGAAATCAACCTGGTTACGGATGTTGATAAGAAGGCGGAAGCCCTTATTAGAAAAAAAATAAAGGCCAATTTTCCAGGGCATATTTTTTTAGCAGAAGAAGGGGGGCGAAGCGGCAATAAATCCGCCTATAAGTGGATAGTAGACCCCTTAGACGGCACAAATAACTTTGCTCATACCTTTCCTTTTTTTTGCGTTTCTATTGCGCTTGAAAAAGACAATAAAATTATCCTTGGCGTTGTATACGACCCCATGCGCGATGAACTCTTTTTCGCCCAGGAGAAAAAAGGGGCTTATCTTAATAATAAAAAAATTCACCCTTCCCGTAATAAAAATCTTAAAAGCTCTCTTCTGGCAACCGGTTTTTCCTATAACATCAAAACCATAGCCGATGATAACATAGAACACTTTGTGGCTTTTCTAAAAAAGGCCCAGGGCGTGCGAAGGCCGGGGGCGGCGGCTTTGGATATTTCCTATGTAGCTTGCGGAAGGATGGATGGTTTCTGGGAACTGGATTTGCACCCCTGGGATATCGCCGCAGCCGCATTAATAATCAAAGAAGCGGGGGGGCAAATAACAAACTTTGCTGGATGCGGTTTTAGTCATTACAAAAAAGATGTTGTTGCCTCAAATGGTATTATCCATAAAGATATGCTTAGAGTTTTACATAAATAGGGACAGCGACCATTTATTGGATATTAAAAAGGTTGGAATAAAAAGAGAAGACTACTTTCCGATTTGAAGAATTATCTTTCTGCCCCTGTAAGAAAGCACAGCTTTATCATTGTTTATTTCAGCTACCTTAGCGCCGTCTACAATCTCTCCGGCTGAAACAATCTTATTATTTATAACTGCCATGGGTTTATCTTTATCATGAACAATGCCATTTAATTTAAATAAAGGGCTTTCTTTGGATGCCTTAACGCTGTTAACCGGTATGGCAGTTGTTGCTTTTGTCTGAGAAACTACCGATACGGGTTGTTCTATATATATTTTTTGCAGGTTCTGCATATAGCCAAATATCAGTGCCAGAGAAAGAAGCAGGAGGGTTCCGAAAATCAGCCCACCTACTAAAAAATTATTTTTTCTACCTACTTCATGTTTCCTGGACTTCTTCTGATATCCCATGCGAGGGCCCAAAATAGGCTGCCGTGGACTCTTTGCGCAACCTGATAAATTGGGATTTTGCCCTTTCTGGGCTTTTTTTAAGGCCTCAGTGATTATGCTCATATAAATTATCCTCTATTTCGTTAATAGAGCGCTTAATTATATCAAGGCTTATATTTTTAGTTTCCAGTATATAACCCAAAAGTAGTGCTTTATCGCAAACCGTATTTATCACGCGCGGAATTCCTTTAGAGTAAGCATAGATTTCGTCTACAGAATCATCATAGAAAATAATACTATTATTAGCGCCGGCCACGCTAAGGCGGTGATCTATGTAGATTTTAACTTCAGTAGATTCCAGCGGCAGGAGATGCAGCCTTACAGTTATACGCTGTCTTAATTGTGAAAGGTTCGGTGACCTTAATTTTTCCCGTAGTTCCGGCTGTCCCACTAAAACAATTTGGAATAACTTTTCTTTATCTGTTTCGAGATTGGAAAGCATTCTAATTTCTTCGAGATGAGAAGGCTTTAAATTTTGAGCTTCATCTATAATCAAAACCGCATTGTAGCTCATAGATAACTGCTCAAGTAGAAAGTTGTTCAATTGATATAGAAGTGCGGCCTTATCTCTTTTTGTAGGCACAAGTCCAAATTCCTCAATAACTGAGCGCAGGAGCTGAACACCGGAAAGAGCCGGGTTTAATATATAAGCAGTTTTTACGGGTGGGATACTGTTTTCAAAATGGTTGAGCAAAGCGCGGCAGAGCGTTGTTTTGCCAGAACCAACCTCACCTGTTATTTCTAAAAAACCTTTTCTTTGAGTTATGCCATAGATTAGATAATCAAAGGCTGTTTTGTGTTTTCCGCTAAGAAAAAGGAAGGCAGGATCCGGCGTTACATTAAACGGTTTTTCTCTCAATCCATAAAATTCAAGATACATATCATCACCACTCCTAAATATTACCATAACTTAAGCCCAATGTAAAGAGGCAATCTAAAATCAATCTAAAATCATTAAACTTTAAGCCTGATAAGAATGCATATTAATATTAAGATTAAGATATTTTCTTCTTGAATACATTTCCTTAACGTATTATTATATAATAAGTAAGGAGGAATAAAATTACTATGAAAAAATCATTTAAATTTATAATAATTTTTGTAGTTTTGATTTTACTGGTTGTGTTTTCTAAAAATTTAATCGCGAGAACAGTTATTAAAAGTTTGGTAGGGTCTATAACAGGCCTTCACTTAAGTATTGAGAGTATAGATGTGGGCCTATCTAAAACCATTATAGACACCAAAGGCCTGAAATTATATAACCCGCGCGGTTTTCCTGATAAAATTATGGCAGATATACCGGAAATTTATATTAATTATAGCTTGGGGGCTTTGCTAAAAAGAAAAATTTATTTTAAGGAATTAAAATTTGATTTAAAAGAATTTGTGGTTGTAAAAAATAAAGATGGAAAACTCAACCTTGATTCATTAAAAACCGTCAAGAAAGGCAAGGAGGAAGAAGACAAGGGAAAAGAAAAAAAGAGTTTATTAAAACTGCAAGTGGATATACTGCACTTAAAAATCGAGCGCGTTATCTATAAAGACTACACCAAGGGCCTGCCTCCTCCTATGATAAAAAAATATAATATCAACTTAAATGAAAAATATACCAACATAACAGATCCACAACAACTGGCTCAACTTATACTTTACAGGGCATTAATTAAAACCTCTATCGCCGGACTGGCGGGTTTCTCTATAGATTTTCTCCAGCATAACCTAACCAACCTACTCCAACAAACCGGCATACTTGGAAAACCTGCGCTTAAGGCCCTGGAGCTGGGAGAAGGGGCAGAGGGGGCTGTTAAAGAAGCGGGGGAGAAACTAAAAGGCATCTTTAAATAGGGACAGCGACCATTTAAATTATGCAATTAGACTTAAATAAAAAGACATTGAGGGCATCAAAGTGCCAGCAGGAGAGAATAAGAAGTAATTACTCTTTTTAGCTTGTGTAAAAAGAATAGCATGGTAAAATAGTATTATGACTTCAAAAGGATGGATTAAAAAACTACTCGGAGAGATAAGTATTTGGGTTGAGGAAAGAATTATTGAACCTGCCCAAGCAGATAAAATTAAGGCCAGATACTCCGGACAATTAGAGCGTAACAGGTTAGTTTCATCCATATTTATTCTTGGCTCTATTCTGGTGGGATTGGGCATTATCCTCTTTATTGCCTCAAACTGGCAAAATATTAATAAGCCGCTTAAGATGGGTTTAATTTTTTCTTTTATTTTAAGTTTTAACTTATTAGGTTACTACTTTCGCTTTGAGAGAGGTAATTTTCCTAAGTTAGGGGAGACCTTATTGTTTTTGGGGGCTATTTGCTTCGGAGCAGGGATATGGTTAATTGCCCAGATATTTCAAATCCCCTACAACTATGCCAACGGCTTACTTTTCTGGATTATCGGTATTTTACCGATAATATTTTTGTTGCGCTGTGGAACTATTCTCGCTTTAGCTTCCATACTCTTACCCACCTGGCTGATAGTTGTCATTACCAACAATCCTACTGATATTGTTTATCCTTTTTTCCTCTTATTAGCTCTCATTATTTACCTTGCATATCGAGAAAAACAAAAAATATCTTTATTTGTTAACATAATTACTCTATGTATTTGGCTTTCACACTATCTTTTCGTGAAGATGGGAGAGGGTTATTATTTTTCCATAAACATGCAATTGCTCTATGCTAATATGTTTATAGCCTATGGCTTTATTTTATACTGTCTTGGTATGCTACATAACAAAAATAGAAATTTTAGTGGTTTTTCCGGCCTTTATAAATTCTTTGCTATTCTCTTTATCCTTATCAATAACTATTTACTGACCTTTGTTCATCATTACGGCAAGTTATACCGTGCTGCAAAATTACCGGAAATTATTTACGCCTCCCCAGCCGCTTTAATCATTTATGCTTTTTATCTTTTAGCCGCCATAACATTTTTAGGGTTTGTTTTTAAGTTTCAAAGTGATAAGGAAGGGAAGGAAGCGAAAATTATTCTATCTTTCTTAATCCTTCAAGTTATACTTATGCATTTCGGGCCCCTGGGTGATATTGCCATTTCGGC
>CAYUDR010000076.1:0-5880 GCA_964443705.1 uncultured Planctomycetia bacterium
GAAAAATTTGTTTTTTTAAGGTAATTTAAAATAGGGACAGCGACCGTTTTTTAAATAGGGGACAGGCTACTTTTTTCATTCCATTTCAGCAAAACTGCGCAAATAAAAACTGTGCGAGGCTTAACCTCGCACAGTTTCTTTCTCTTCTTCCTAAATTCTGTATCCTAACTATTTATTAGTGTTTTTGTTTTTGTGCCTTAGTATTTTTCTTTTTCCCTTTATTCCTAATCCTGTCTACTGTCTTTTTCTAATGGCTGCCATGCAAAAAAGGCCTATAGCCAGAAGAATCATGCTACCTGGTTCGGGCACTACGCCATTTACTTCAATATAATCATTTACGCAATCAGGTGTCCATCTAATTGAAATCTCTCTTCCGTCAGCCCAGTCGCTTCCAAAATATGAAATCGGCACCCTGGCTTCAAGCACCCAGGTGCCGCTTTTGGTCTGGGGAGAATCCCAATATCCCACACCTATATCATTGCTCTCATGCCATTGCTTCCATATAATATCATTTATACCTAAAAGACCAACATCTGTTCCGGTATTGGCATCAAAGTAGGCCTGGTCAAACTCGCTCCAGCTATATCCATTCTCATGATACCATTTAAGATTGTCACCTACATTCTTCTTTACCAATCCCCATGAAGCCGAAACCCGATGTTCTGTGCCGCCAGGTAGACCCACTGGTCTTATGCCAATTCCAAAATCGGCGGTGCTTGTTTTCCAAAAGTCATTTTCACCAACCCCAAACTTTATAGCCAAATCTCCGGAGCCAAAGTCATAATCGTAGTTATACGGATAATTAAGATCCATCCCATGGGGATTCGCAGAGGTAACGAGGGCAAAATAGGCATAGTTAGAATCGCTATCAAAATACAAAGCTTCGGCATCAAAGGCCTCACCACCACTTGGTTTGCCAGAAAGAGGACCTACATCATTACTTTGAGTATAAAAGGCAGTTGTTGATGATGGAACCCAGGAATTATTAAACTTACCATCTCCATCTATACTTAAATCTATTCCCCAATCGCTTATATCCCCATCAAGCATATAAGCCATCGCTGGCGCAGAGGATAAAATAAGCAAACTAAAGATTGCAAACCCACTAAAAATCATCTTTTTCATCTAATTTCCCGTTTCGCAACACAACACTGTGCGAAGTTTAGCTTCGCACGGTTCTGTCTTTCTTCTTCCTAAATTCTGTATCCTATTTCTTATCTGAAAAACCTTATGTGTAATATAGTACAAATATAAAAAATGTCAACACTTATTAATAGCAATCATTGGTCTTTTTGCTGGAATTTTTTGCGAAAAAACCGGTTTTTCTTCTTTTTTAACCCCAAAGTAAAAACTGTGCGAGGTTAAACCTCGCACAGTTTAATTTAAATTTAAAATAGGAACAGCGACCGTTTTTAAAATAGGGACAGCGACCGTTTTTAAGCCTTCTGAATCTTCCAGTTGCCCTTTTCCTTCACCGCATAAAGGTCGGCTGGTTCATTAACTTCGAAGACTTCATTATCGAGGATAAATTTAGGGGTGATTTTTGAATTGTAAAGCTGGCTCGTGGCATTAATAAGCACGGCCTTAAGAGAGCCGTCTTCGATTTTTATAATAGAAGCGGACTTTTTAGCCATATTCAAGCCGATCTTTTTCTGATTAACCTTAAACTCCACAAACCTTTCCTGATCAGCTTCGTTAAAAACAAACAAAAATTGCGTGTCTTTGTTTTTGTGCTCATAGAGAACGATACCCAAATCTTTATTTTCAGAAATTATTTTATTCTCCGGCCTAACTTCATCTATAAGAGCTTTGATTAAGTCTTTATCCTGCTCAATTAAAATAATCTTACCTTTGCCATGCTCCTTAAGGCATTTTCTAAGTTTATCACAATCCTCAAAGTGCTCATTTAGTTTTGGCAGTTCTTTAGTTATAACTAAAACGCCGCCCTGCTTAACATAATTAGAGAGCTTGGTTTGTGTCTCTTCATCCATAAAAAATCCGCCTTCAAGAACAATGGTTTTTTTTAAATTAAGGACATCTTGCTTCTCAAATTGCAAATTAAGGACATCGAAACCAAGGTTGCGGGCGTATAAACCATCGGCAAATTTAATCAGGGCGTTGGCACAGCTCACTTTTTTAAGCTCCGCCTCTCTAAACTCCTCTCTTTTTTTAAACCATGCACAAATATGCGCATATGGAAGATAAAGCCCCCAGCTAAATGGTTTATAAGGAGAACTCTCTAAAAAATCCTGCCCGTGTTCTTTAAAGAAATTACCAGCAAGCTGCAGGATCTTATATTTTTCTCCTGTTTTTCCGTTTTCGCTTATTGGCGAGGAAGCCGGATAAGGAATTTTATGTTGATTGTCTATGCCAACATCCCAGTGGTCGGTTGAAACTCCGGTATAAACATTAAACCCCTTGGCCCCGCAAGCCACCGTAAAAAGTGATTGATAAAAAGGCACCTCAGGATATTTATAGCGCTCATCATAAAGTTTAGAAAAGCCCCAGTTATCCTCAAGGTTAGAGCCGGTAGCGCGCCTGGTGATAAACAGATATCTACTTCTTATAGTTTTATCTTCCTGCGGCAGGCCCATCCAGTCTGTATAGCCGTAGCCGATATCGAGTTCCTCGAGTTCTTCGGGGATATTTCTGGAAAGCCAGCTATCTATGTCATTTATATAGGGCGGGTTTATATTCACCATAAACTGTGCTTTACTCTTGATGGCGTGCTTCCAATTTTCTAAAACTTTTTTGTAATAAAACCCCTGAAAATCAGACCAGGCCATAAGTTTGAAAATTTCTTCTCTGCTTTTTACGCCGCTGATGCCTGTGGGGGGTGTTGCGTCTTTGATGTGAGGATATTTTTGTTTTAAAAATTTTTCATAAAGCCTTAACCCGGGCACGCTGTAATCACAGTCTGAAACATGATTAGAGCCATTTGAATAAATACCCTCGTTGGCTATCTGGATACCAATCAGGTTTCCCTGAGGATAAGTAATCTTAGAGAAAATTTCTTTATCTACTTTTGCCAGCCACTCTAAAGTTAATTTTAAAAATTTTTCATCGAAAGGCGACGGCACAGTTTTGCCGTACCAGAAAAAGGGTTCTTTCTTAAAGTTAAGCATGGGGCAAATATCTTTATCTTCCTGGGGGCAGACCCAATCGGGCAGGCCGCCGAAATTGACTTCGGCGTGAATAAAGGGGCCCGGTTTTAGGATAAGGTAGAGATTTGTTTTCTTACTCAGCTCGATAAATTTATGTAAGTTTCTATTGCCTTGAGTTTCGCCGCTAAAATCATAACTGATTTTTCCGTTTTTTTCTTTTTGGGCGTGATGCCTCCAGGGGATATAGGCGGTGATTATATCTATATTGGCCTCTTTTAATTTCTTTAGCCTGTCTTCCCAATTGGCGGCGCTGTCTCTATAATAAGGATAGTCGGCGCTCAATAAAAATGTGGGTTTGCCAACAAATGAAAAAATGCCTTTTTTAATACCTGTCTTTTCTCTCAATGTCCTTTGTCTTTGCCTTTAATCTTGTTAGATTCAAAATTATACTTTGTCTTTAAGGTATCGTCAAGCCAAATTTTATATTTTTTGCCGGCCGGTAAAATAAAAACAGCCGACAGGTTAATGTCGGCTGGATCAGATTAATTATCAACCATTCCCCCTATTACTTGTTCGAGGTTAAGCCTCGCACAGTTCCCATAATTACTTTCACTTTATGAATTTTATCATCTTTAAAGAGCGGCAAGAGATTGCCTTTAATTTTTTTACCATCCACACACACTTCTTTAACACCCTTAGAAATAAATTCAGGATTTTCCACTTCAACTCTATATCTAGTGCCCCTATACGCTCTATCTATTTTAAAACCAGACCAATCCTTAGGAATACATGGATCAAGTTTTAATCCTTTATATTCCGGACGGATGCCCAATATATATTGAGTAATGGCTATTAAATTCCAGGCGGCCGAACCTGTCAACCAGGAATTTTTGGCTTCTCCAAAATGAGGGTGATGTTTTCCTGTAATAAACTGAGAATAAACATAGCCTTCGGTGCGATGAATATCGGCAATCTTATTACGGGTAGTGGGAGCTATCTTTTTATAGTAATCAAAAGCCCTGTCTCCCCGGCCAAGCATGGTTTCGGCTATCACAGCCCAGGGATTAGTGTGGCTGAAAATGCCGGCGTTTTCCTTTAAGCCCGGTGGAAAAGTGCCTATAGCGCCGATTTTGGGGTCGTATTTAGTATAAGGAGGCGTCAATAATATAATACCATGTTCTGTATCTAAAAACTTTTTGACCATATTCATACATAATTTGGCTTGCTGCCCTTCAGCTACCCCGCTCATCAGCGCCCAGGATTGGGTGTTAAGAAAAATCTTCCCTTCCTTGCACCCCGAAGAACCGACAGGCGCCTTATCATCATTAAAAGCCCTCAAGTACCACTTTCCGTCCCAGGCCACTTTGTTTATTGTCCGGCGCATTTTTTTGGCAATTTCAGAATATTTCCCGGCCTTATTTTTCTTTTTACAAATTCGACTTATTTCTGATAATTCCCTGGCTGCCCAGCAAAGCTGCTCGGCCACCATTACGCTCTCTCCCTGCTTTTTGGGGCCGCCTAAATTGAGGCAATCATTCCAATCGGCAAATCCGGCCAGTGGCAAACCGTGCGGTCCTTTCTTGTTAAAAACATAATTAACTGCCTTGCATGTATGTTCATAGATAGTGGCTTTTTTGCCCTCTACAAAAGGCACTTTGATATTCAGAAATTTAAAATCACCGCTCTCTTTTAAATAAGCACTTACTGATAAAACCAGCCATAGGGGGTCGTCTGAATATCCCCTGCCATCTCCCTTTTTTGTTAATGGGAAATATTGATGATAGGTAGAGCCGTTATTAAATTGATTGGAAGCCAGGTCGCAAATTCTCTCTTTAACTTTTTCGGAAATAGAATGCACCACGCCCAGTGTATCCTGATTGGTATCCCGAAAACCCATTCCCCTGCCGATACCCGACTCATAATAACTTGCTGAGCGCGACCAGTTAAAAGTTGTGCGGCACTGATATTGATTCCAGGTATTAACCAATAAATCCACATCTGAATCCGGAGTTTGAGCCTGAAATTTAGATAGATAGCTCTGCCAGTGTTTCTTAAGTTTGTCAAGTTCATCCTCTGCAATTTGTGAATTTTTGTATTTTTTGATAAACTTCCGCGCCTGGGCCTCGCTCTCGCCAAAACCAAGAATAAAGACAATTTTTTCTTTTTCACCCGGCAATAAATTTAATTTAATACAGCTTGCGGCGCAGGGATTACCGCCCAGGGCCGAAGAATTCGAACACCCTCCATTTTTAATGGCTTGGGGGTTGGCTTCGGAATTATAATTTCCTATAAAACGCTCGCGGTCACAATCAAAACTGTGCCATCTTTTACTGGCGTTAAAATAGGCAATGTTTTTCTGCTTTAAATGCGGATAGTGAGAAGTGCTGTGATAAATGATATTATCTTTACATTTTGCGCGGGCAATACTAAGTACGTATTGAAAATCCGTCATATCTCCAACTGCGTGCCACATACAAAATTCAAGATAAGAAAAAAAACTTAGTTTTTTTCTTGTGCGGTTTCTGTTTTCTATTTCTACCATCCACACTTCTAAATTCTCACCCAGCGGAACAAAATAAGTCGCCTTGCTTTGGATATTGGCATAGGTTGAGGTAATAACCGTATAACCTAATCCGTGACGGCACTCATATTTAAATCTATCCGTCGGTTTCTGCGCCGGCTGCCAGCCAAGAGACCAGAAGTCTTTTGTTTTATCATCTCTCAAATATAAATATCTGCCTGGCCGGTCGACGGGCAGGTTATTATAACGGAATCT
>CAYUDR010000077.1:0-5818 GCA_964443705.1 uncultured Planctomycetia bacterium
AAAAACTTTAAGCAAGAAAAGGGTATATTTTTTATTCAAGCCGGCAACTACATAAAAAAGGCATACACCGGAAAATATAACAAAGAAATAATTAAAACTGCGATTTTTATTTATGGAAATAAACAGGCCGGCAATTAAAATAACTATAAAAACAAATAAAAAAAGGTTGACGGCATTTTTTCTAAATAAAAAATTTCTATCCCCATTCGCAACCTGGATATTAAGCTTGCCTCTTCCGGAAATAAGCAAAAAAAGTATGGTTATAAAAAATATAACTATATTAAAAATTAGATTTGAAACATAATGTGCCTCTGCGCATATAAGTGGCCGAAAAAAAATAATTAGAGAAAGTATTAATAGGAACAAAAAATGATACATTTTGCTCTATTTTTCTGCTTCTTCGATAAGCATAATTGGTATGCCGTCTTTGATGGGAAACTTAAGCCCGCACTTAGTGCAAACTATTTTTTCTTCTTTTAATTCAACCTCGCCCTTACATTTTGGGCACGCAAGAATCTCAAGGAGTTTCTTATCTATCATTTTAACCTCCCTCTATATATTTAAGTTGCTATCAGGAATCATCCTTTTTTCTGGAAATCGTACGCAGACTTATTAAGCTTCCCTTCATAATGCCAATTTTTTGGCGATATTCATTAGCAGCATTTTCAATCATAGTAACAGCTTTAATGATCTTATTTTCAAGTATCAAATCCATCTCATTTAAATGACGGCCTAAATCCTGCAAATGATTTTTTAAATTATCTACATCCACTTCCTGGGAAAATTGCAAATATAGATTATAAAGCGAAAGCAAATAAGGCATAGCTTGACTGTAAGGCAATGTAATTACCTTTTTCTTAAAAGCCTCGAGATGAGCGACTTTACATGCCACAAAGGCGGCATCGGGCACAGCCATAACAGCAAAATTAACGGTTAGATTGGGATCAATATATTGAGTTACTTCCCGGGCACGGCTTAAAACTTCTCTTTCTATCTGTAAAATCAAGCGCCCTCTGGCATCTGAATTTTCCTCTTTGGCCAGCTCATTTAAAGGTGCGGAAGAAGTCCACTTGGAATCGATAGGAATAATCTTATTGTTTGGTAGTTTTAAGCCGAATTCCACCTGTTTGCCTCTGACGTTAAAATTATGTACTATCATTTCCGGAGGAAAACTTTTAAAAGATTCCCTTAAAATATTTTCACCTGCCAGGCCTTTATGTTTTGTGCCTGCGATTACGTGTTCTATTTTTCTGACAGAATCGCTTATATTTTCTTCTAACTTCTTGCGTTCCTGAAAGCTTGTGCTTACATTATCCATAACTCTCTGTGCACTAAAAAGGTCGCTGGATATTTTTTGTATAGTATTTTTTATTACAGCAAAATCCCCGACAAATTTATCGCTATGCAATTTAGCATCTTTCCTGAAAACCACAATAAGGATGACTACATTAAGCAAAATTATAAATATGACCGCAGCAAAAACATAAAAAATACCTAATTCCATAAAACTTATCTCCAAACCATTATTTAATTATTAAGACTGCACATGGAGCATGACGGCTAACATAATAAGAAATGCTACCAAGAGTGTAATTTTTTATCTTGCCCCCTCCCTTTTGCCCGATAATTACTAAATCTATTTTTTGCTGGGAGGCCGATTCACAAATTACCTTGCCAGGATTACCTTTTCCAATCATTATAGTAGACGCCACCTCAGAATTCCTCAAAACTTCTTGAATCCTGCCTACAATATTACCAGCTTTTTCCTTTTCTTCCCTGGCAATTTTTAAACTGGGTGGCATCATAGTTCCGAGAGGTAAATCAAAGCTCGATTCAACAGATACAGGCGTAAATGAGGCTGCTGATGTTAATTTTAAAATCGAATGCGGCACGCAATAAAGGACAAAAATTTGCGGATCAAACTTTTTTGCCAGAGAAATTATAAATGGCAATGCCTTATCAGCCGCTTGTGAACCATCAGTGGCAAGCAGAATTTTCTTAAACAATTTTGGCCTCCTTTAATGAATACATAATTTACAGAAGCGAAGCTGATGTAAGTTATAGACGTGAATTAAATCCGCCCAAGGCGGATCAAATTCAGCTACAGGCTTATAGTCCTTCGTTCAATAAGCCTAAGCTTCATTTGACCTAATACAATGCAATGGAAGCATAACCAACGACAGCCGAGTAATCTCCTGAGACCTCTGCGCTAGTTTGATATGCAATCAATTTTCCAGTTTTACAACCCATCTTACTGGCAAAACTTACAATTACATAACAAGGAGCAACGCCACACATAGTTATTGAATATTGTCTAACATTCTCTATGAGCAGTTCATCATCGAGGGCAACTATAGCTTCAATGGCCTTTTTGTCTTTTTCTCTGGCTACGCTTTTCTCTTCGTAATGAGTTAAATCGCTGGAGGCAATTACTAATATCTTTTTCGGACTCCCTTTAACTGCCAGTGCTATAGAATTAGCAATAATATCTAAATTTTTTAAACTGTGGGCAGCAAAAACCATGGGAACAATTTTAATTTTAGGATTTATATATTGAAGAAACGGCAATTGTACTTCAATAGAATGTTCACCGCGCTGAGCTTCGAAATCCTCCTCTAAAATTTCAGCATTTTTAGAAATCTGTGCAGTTATTTCTTCGTCTATGCTTACATCTCCCAGGGGAGTGCGCCAGATACCGCTTTTCATAATACTATAACTACTTCCCACACCGGTATGATTTGGCCCTATAATGATGGCTGTTTCTATCTTCTTAGAACATACCGAATAAAGACTGCCGGCAACTTTACCCGAATACTCATAACCTGCATGTGGCACCACAGCTGCCTTCATATCACGAACAGCTTCACCGTTTTTAAAAAAGCCTTTAAGCATCTTGAACAAAGAAGTTTTATCGCCCGGATAAAATTGGCCAGCCACCACCGGTTTTCTAATCATCGCAAAAACCTCCTTTTTAAAAAACTTCTTTATTCAATAAAGCCCAATCTTTTTTTATTATTATACATCTTTATAAGTATGGGTGCAATAAGAAGTTAAAAAAACCCGCTCTTTCCTTTTTAAGGCGGTATCCAGAAAAAGTCTATAAGCAAAAACTTTATTAATAACCAAATTTACAAACTGCTTAGAATTATACTTCTAATGGCCTAAAACAACTACCCTGGTTGATTTCTCAAAATATCTCTCGGCAACTTTTCTTATATCCTGAGCACTAACCTGTTCTATATGTTTGCGATACTTATCATAAAAATCATATCCAAAACCATAAAGTTCATCCAAGCTGCAGGTAAAAGAGAAATCGGTATTTGCCTGCAGGCCTCTCAAATACTCACCGATAATTGCCTGTTTTGCACGTTCGAGTTCTTCTGCCGGAACATCGCTTTTCTTTAAGAGAGCTATCTCTTTCTCAATAGATGCAATTATTTCTTCTGCATGATCTTTAGTTGTAGCCACGTAAATTGTATAAAAACCTTTATCTAATCCATAAGTATTAAAGGCGCCCAGCGTATAAGAAAAACCTTTTTGGATTCTTATGCTCTTATAAAGCCTGGCGCCGGAACCAGAAATTATTTTTGTCAAAACCTCTAAGGCATATCTATCATTGCTTTTAAGGCCCATGGTCTTAAAACCCACTAAAACCATGGATTGTTTTTTGGGAAGATGTTTTGTTATTTGTTCTTTGCTTAAGGAACTTGTGCCTTCGGATAACTGTGGGGGTTGAAATTTTGTTCCTTTTTTTGCCAAGGCGAGAGAAATCTTTTTTAAATAAGGCGTGATTTTCACACGATCGAAATTTCCAAAAACACTGATAACAATTCGAGTGGGAATAAGATGTTTCTGATAATAATCCATTACATCTTTTCTTGAAATTTGCTCTACTGATTTAAGGCTGCCCAGCTTAGTATGATAAAAGGGATAGCTTTTGGGATAAAGAGATTCCTTTAGCGTCAAATAGCTCAGCCCAAAGACATCGGCGCGTTGTTTTTCAATGGCAGCTTTTATAATTCGTTTTTGTTTTTCTAATTGGGTGGAAGGAAATGTTGTTTCAAGCACTATTTCTTCTATCAATTTAAATGCGTCTTTAGCATATTCACGGGGGAGCTGGACAGAAAAACCAAAACTGTTATTCCCGCTATAGGTTGTATAAAATGCCCCACGGCTTGATAAAAAATCATCTATTCTATCTTTGTTATAACCCTTTGTGCCTTCAAAAAACAAACTGGCGGTTAAATTAGATATCCCCCAAAATGGCTCAACTTCGCTCCCCAGTCCACCAAGGTAAGTTACTCTGAAAGTAAGAAGCGGAGTATTTTTATCTTCTTTTAAAATTATCCTTAGACCACCTGGCAGAGTTTTTAGGAGCGGTTTCTCGGTTCGGGAGAATTGCTCTTTATGCTTCTCTTGTTTGCCTTTTTCAGACAGAACAACCACAGTTAAATTTGAATTCTTAAAATACTTAGAAGCCGCTTTCTTTAACTGAGCTATATTTAAACTTCCTATTGATTTTAAGTAGGTGACGGAAAAATTGCTGTCTCCCACCAGCGCATAATCAACAGCTATCTCTTTAGCCAGGTCCTCATTCGTTTCGAGTCTTTTATAATAATCAGTTAAAAAATAATTTTTTGCCTTAGAGAGCTTAAGTTGGCTCACTCCTTTTATTCCTAAATTACTCATTATTTTTTTTACTGACCGTATAACCTCATCAGTAGCGCGGGGCTCACAATCTACAGTGATAACAAACAGTCCATTATGCTCTGGCGTGTAGTTATAGGCATTTACTTCCAGGGCAATTTTCTTCTTCTCAACCAGTTCGGTTTCTAAAATTGAACCTGGCATATCGGCGCAAATTACACTCAGGGCATCTAAAGCAAACAGGTCTTTACTGAAAATATCAACACTATGATAAGCAAAAACTATTTTACTAATAGGGATTGGAAAATCTACATCTTTTCTGCGAAACGAAACCTGGCGTGGCTCTGTGATAGATATTTCTTGGGGCAATCCCTTTCTTTTATATGCTGCGAACTTTTTCTCAACCAACTTTTCCGCTTTAATGGAATTAATGTCTCCCACTATGACTAAAACCATGTTATCCGGACAGTAATATCGCTTGTAAAAATTATAGATGTCATCCCGGCTCAAACGTACAAATAAATCCTTATATCCAATAATGGGATATCGGTATGGGCTTTTTTGATAGGCGGTTGAAAATAACTCTCGTGTCAATCTTCTAGATGGCTCATCCAAATTCAAATTAATTTCATTTAAGATAACCTGTCTTTCTTTTTCTACATCTTGAACCAGAAATTCTGAATTAAAAACCATATCTGTTAAAATCTCAAGAGCTTCATCGAAATGTTGTCTTAGAACACTAAAATGCACGGCAGTATAATCAAAAGTGGTATAGGCGTTAATATAACCTCCCATGGCGCTAAACTCCTGGTTAATTTGCTTCTCTGTATATTTAGCACTTCCTTTAAAAAGCATATGTTCGACAAAATGAGCCGTGCCTGCGGCGGAAAATTCAAGTGGATAAGCAGCACCGGCTTTTATTATCAACACAAGGCTCACCATGGGAGTGTGGCATTTTTCTACTGTTATCAACTCAAGACCATTTTTTAGAAGGGTAGAGCGGGCATTTATTTTGAAATCTTCCTGGCAAAAAACTTTTTTGGGAAAGAAAAAAGAAAGAGAAATTAAATTAACAAAGAGAAAAACTGAAATGAAAATTATATTTTTATGTCTTTTTGTTTTGAAAATCATGCGCAGCCTTTATCATTTACCAGTCTGTCTCATGTTCTTT
>CAYUDR010000078.1:0-5810 GCA_964443705.1 uncultured Planctomycetia bacterium
GCTGTAAATTTCATTTGCTTTACCTCCCTTTCAGTCCCGTTATAAGCGGATACCAATCCTCAGTTCTACCTGCCAAGTATCAGCTTTCGCGCAAGTGAACGTATGTGCCAAAATATAAATTAACACATTCAAAAGCTATAAGTCAAGACTAAAGAATTTTTTCTATTTCAGGAAGAGCTAATTTTAGAAAATCAATCATTCTTTGTGTGGCTTGCTCTTCGGCTTCACCTTCGAGCACAATAGTTGAAACTCGAATTAAAGTTCCGCCCACCTTTTTTCTTTTCATCTGCTCCGTCATAAAAAATATCTGCTGTTTATAATAACTTGAAGTCATTTTTTTCCCGGCTGTATACCAATAACAAACAAGCTGCCTGTGAGTAGGCATTTTAAAAAATAACTTATTAACATCCAGCCGCCTGTTACCTAAATCAAGAATCTCTATCTTTTTATCTAAAAGCTCAACATCTCCGCCCCCTAAATAACAATATTCAGGCGGATGGAAACTTGTGCGGTCCCGCTCGCCATAAACCACAAGAAACCAAATGGGTATCTGATTTCTCTTTGAATATTCTTTAAAAATAATGGTATCTGTATTTAAAACATCATAAACTCTTTGTTCAAGAGATATCTCTTTGCTCTGGTATCCATCCAGCTTAGCTGGAAATTCCAAAATTTTGCTTGACTGCGTGGGCAACTCTTTAAACTTGCCTATGTCCCGGACAAAAAAAGCTGCCACGCAGAGTAAAATCAATAAAATTATGTAAACTAAGTTTTTCTTGACCATGATAAAATCCTTCCCACCAACATTAAACCCAGCAACGCTACGCCAAATACAATCAGCCCTGAAAAATCATGAAATTTGCCTGTAGCCACCTCTGCTCCATAAATATAAGCCACCAACAATAATATCACAATCCTGATAACATTAGCCGCGATGGCTATAGGAATAGCACTTAAAAATAGAATAAACTTCTTTGTCCTTGTCAAATTTATTAAATAAGCATAAAACGCACCCAGGGCCAGAAGTGAAATTAAACTTCTTAGGCCGCTGCATGGATCGCCGACGGTTAAAGCGGTATTGGGCAGCTGAACTACGCTCCCCACCCTCAGGGCCGGAATGCCGAAGGCATTAATTATCCTGGTGGCAAACTGGGCAGCTATAATTTTTAATTTAAAACTTATGGTTATAATGAGCACCTTGGGCAAAGGCACCATAAAGACTAGAAATAAAAGGGGAAAAGTATTTTTTTTAGTTACTTCTGTGCCCCATAAGGCCAAAAATAGCCCGAATAAAATTATAATTAAAGAAAAACCGCAGACAAAATTTACCCCCCACAGCAAAGCCCCTAAATGAATGAAGAGCCCAAAAGCGATTAGGAAAATACCGCCGGCATTTGTTGACGGCGGGATGCTTTGAAGTTCCTTTTTTCTTCTATAAATTAAAAATAAAGACACTAACGGAACCAGGAAGCCGTGAGAATAATAGGTATCGGTTTCTGTATATCTGTCTCTCATCCACTGGAAAGTCGGCCAGAAAATAAAGGCCACCAATATGGCGACCAGGACAACTTTAATTATAGAGCTAATTTTTAGGTTCATTTTCTTCTTTTTCTTTTATCTTGTTAATCTGCTCTTGTGCCATTTTGGCTAAATCTGAATCCGGAAAATCGCTGATAACCATCTCAAGGCTCCTAACCGATTCCTCTGCCTGGCCCAATTTGTAATAGATAAGGCTTCTTGAAAGAAGAGCCTTGGCCTTTATGGCTGAATTAGGACATTTTTCAATAAGTTCATTTAAATAGGCTAAAACTTCATCTTTCTTATTCTCCTCGACATAAACGGTTACTACAAAATCCAGTATAGCCAGGGCACCCATTGTATTCGGGTTTTCTTCTATTACAGCCTTGTATTTTGAAAGAGCTTTGTTGTAGGCCTCATTTTCTTTTTTGGCCTCCCCGGTTCTTTTGTAGTGGCGCATTATATGAAGAGGGACCTGAAGAGCGCTGTAAGTCTGTGGGTACTTATCTTCTACTATCTTAAAATGTTTAAGCGCCTCATTCCACCTATCTTCTCCTTCATAAATTAACCCTATGCTAAATTCGGCGTTGGCGCAAATATCAGGCATCTTAGAAAAATTCTCTTTTAGCTTTTCCAATTCAGCCCTGGCCTGGGAATATTGTTTCTGAATAACATATATACGGCTTATATTAAAATAGGCCTTGGGCGTATTACGCCACCTGGGAAATCTTCCGATAACTTCACGATAATCTATAATAACTTTTTGAAAATCGCTTGCCTTGGCCTGCTCTGAATTTTTTATCAGACTATTATATTCTTTAGTGGCCTTCCAGTAAAGTTTCTCGGCGCTATATTCACCACCCGAACATCCGGCTGAAAATAAAAAAAGAATTATAGAAATGAATATTAATTTTCTTTTTGCCATTTCTGCAATTAATGCTCTATTTTTGCGCCTTCTGTATCTTTTTTAACCAAAAACAGATTTGTAGCACAAGCAATCACTATCAAATCCGTGATAAAAGTCATGGCAATACCCAGGCCCAATACAAATAAGATTATATCCGGAAAGGTTTTGACCATTACGAACGGCAGCTTTTGTTTTAAAAAAGCCATCATTAAATCAAGCAATCGCGGGCTGAGGACTAAAATGAAAGTGGGTATAAACATTGCCTTAGAAATACTAAAGGTTCTTTTTAAGGCCCCAATAAATGAACGCCTCTCTATTATAATCGAAGGAATACCATAAACCAAAAAACTCTCAAAGATAATTGCAACAAAAAAACTGATAAAGAAAAATACCTGCAGGCTAAAAAATTTCCCCCTGGACAGAAAATAAAATTTCATTACAAGATACCGCGGTATCCTGAATGATGCCAGACTTAAAAGAAATATTAAAAGAGCAAATAAAAATAAAGGGGAATATCTCCTCAGAGTGAGATTTAAACTTCCTATTATGCTGGGGGAAGGCCTGCCTTCGTGTATCTGATTAATCATGCTAACGGTTACACCCAGCATACAAACGCCTACGGTCAACCAGACAAAAATCTGTCCATAATAAAAGAGAGTGGGCAGCAGGGTGAAATTGACCGGGTAGTGCAGATAGGCCTCGCCAAAAAATTTCTTTATAGGAGGGCCAAGAATAGTTACTAAAGGGGGGCGGGGAGCATAATAAAAAACACTTAGAAAAAAAACTTCAGCTAAGACGGTGATAAAAAAAGGAAAGAGAATCCGTGGGTGTTCGCAAAGGGTTTTAAAGGTCAGTTTCCAGGTCGACTTTACAATCTCTAAAACTTTTAGCGTTCCCACAGATTTCTTTCCTTAAAAAGGTCTCACGTTCAAAAAGACTTTTTCTTTTTAAGTATAGAAATCTTTTCCTGTAATTCCTTTAATTTATCTTCTTCGTCTTTTAAAAAAGAAAGTCCTATTGCGTATAAGTCTTTTTCTCCCTCCGGCTTCACCCAGGCAACTCTGGCAGCCAGTTTTGTAGAGCTGGCTATAAGGGGCGAATCGAGCTGGATTTGAACAAAAGTAGAAGGAGCTAAATATTTATTAGACTCCCTTAAAGAGGCTTCTTCTTTTAAAATACAAGAATGATTAAATATCCACGCAAGGCAATTTGTGCAACTTTCACAACTCCATGATTTAGGCCAATTTAGACAAACTCCACCTTCACAAAGATTGCAGGTGGCAGAAATAATCTTATGAGAAATTTCTTTTTTCTTGTGCCTATCTAAAATCTTGCATTTTACAGGAATTTCTATACTTAAGCGACTATGTTTTCTTCTCTGTGTCAATGTAAACTCCCTGGTTCTTTTGACTTAAATAATATCACATTATTCCAAGAAGTCAATGGACTATTTTGCTTTTTTACTATATTTTTTTGCCTTTTTGGGTGTTTCTCTTTTGAAAATGCGATTTCTGTATTCGAGCGGCGAAACTTTGAGATTTCTCTTGAAGACCTTGCTGAAATAATTCGGATCCTGATATCCTACAGCGTAAGCAATCTGGTTAACATTCAACTTGAGGTTCCTGAGAAATTTCGTCGCCGCCTCCAACCTAACCTTGGTCAGGTAATCAATGAAGGTCATCTTTAATTCCCGCTTGAAAAGGTGGCTAAAGTAATAGTGGCTCAAGTAAACTTTACCGGCAACAGCTTCTAATGAAATATCTCTCTGGTGGTAGTTTTCCTTGATAAAGGCGAGAGCTTTGTGCAGGGATTCCTGGGTGCGGGTGGTCTGCTGGTCTGTCTCAGAAAAGACTAAAAAATCATATTCCTGTTTAAAGATGTAATTGAGCAAATCAAATAACATCTCAGACCAACCCTCAAGTTCTTTTTTTTCTACGGTGGGGAGTTGTTTCCAGACTTTAGTTAATTTCTCGCCTGGCTTCTTTTTAATTAAACTGGCGGGAACTTCGGGAGAAGATTTATCTCGGGCAGGATTTATTAACGCTATGCCGATAACTTCATCATTGGTGATAATCGGCACAGCCACCTCAAGCGCCGAAGCACAATCAAAGACCTTCGGTCTTTTATTATTTTTTACAATCTGACAAGCTTGATGGATAGGTTTTAAAAATGTTTCTTTTTCATTAACCTGTGCGAGAGTCTTAAATAAAGGGCTATACTGGTTGGGCGGTAATATGGGATTGTTTCTTACATCAAGGTACTTTATTTCTAATTTAGTAAGTTCTTTAAAGTTTCTCTCAAAGTTTTTGAGAATGTCGACTTTCGATAATCCTTTTATAGCAATTGCCTGCGCCATCGACTTTTTTATTCTCCTAAAAATAAATAGTCTTTTTTTGCTTTCAAAGCATGTCTAATTTGCTAAATTAGCATAAGAAAAGACACTTGTCAAGGAAAAGTAATATATTTGCCAATTACAAAAATAAACCTATCAATACAAGAATTAATAAATTAAGACTAAATGGAATAAACGATATAACCATTGACCATTTATTCTGAACGGGCTTGTATAGAAGGAAGCTCAAAGATAAACCCATAGCTACAGTAATTAACCAAATATTGGAAGTATAAAAAAATAGGCCCATTAGACACAAAGCTAATGAGATTTCTGTTAAGCTAATTAATTTATAATTTTGCTCATATACTTTTCGCTCGCCACTTACTGCAAAATACTTCTTTTTGGTTATAAAAAATGATAAAAAATTCCAAGTTGATACCAAAAGCATTGAAAGGCAAATTAAGGTATAATTAGCTATAAATTTAAATAATTTAAGTGGTTTTTTTATAAATTCCATAATGATAGGCATCATCTGTCCAAAGCAGGCAAAAATTATTGCCAGATAAAAAGGCCAATTCCAAGCAGTATAAAAATGTAAGGCCGGCACAATTTTTAAAAAAAGAGGGATGTGCATCTCAAAACGAACTAAAGTGAAAGGTAACAATATGCCCACAATCAATAAATATAGTAAAAATGGGGTGGCCAGTAGCAAATTACCACTGGCTAAAAGCAAATCTATTTTTTCAGCCAGACTAACTTTTTTATCAAAAAATAAAGCGGGGTACCATTTAAATAAGTATTCCGTTGTGCCTTTTATCCAGCGCTCATTTCTTTTTCTAAATCTGCCATAATCTCTAGGAAAATCTTCATAGCATATAATATCTTTAGCAAAGATACCCTTATAACCCCGCTCTCTGAGCAAAGAACTAAAGGCGATGTCTTCTGTTAGACTTTGAGGAAATCCTCCTATTTTTTTCCAGAGATTTGTTCTAACGACGGCTCCTCTTCCATAGAACATTAAAAATCCATATTTATTTCTGGCCGGCACAT
>CAYUDR010000079.1:0-5777 GCA_964443705.1 uncultured Planctomycetia bacterium
TTGATGATTGTTGGCCACCTACCACATCTGGCAAAATTGACCTCAAAGCTGCTCCTAAATAGCGAAGATAAACATATAATTGAATTTAAACCGGGAAGTGTTCTTTTGCTTGAAAAAACGCAGGATTATTGGAAAGTGGTATGGTTTATAATTCCAGAGTTATTTTAAAAATGAGTTTGCATTTAATCTTAAGAGAAAATAAATGCAGTAATAATGCCGTAATTCGCCATTGCTTTTTCGGATTCAAAAAGTGTTCACTTAACTAAAAAGGAGATAACATTATGAGTTTGCAAAATTCGGCTGTTAAAAAAACGTTTGAAAGGGGCAAGCTTTATGAGAACGGCAAAATAAATGTAGCCGTTTTAGAAGGCAATTATTATGAAATGGGGCGGCAGTACGGCGAATTACTGAAAGATGAAATCAGGGAATTTTATAAGACAGCCATTGAAGGTAACATTATTAACAATAATCTATCAATCTTCGAACGATTAAAAGGATTTATAGGAAAAATGGTGTGGTCGGGTTATCCTCAGCGACAGAAAGAAATTTTTCGCGGGATGTCACAAACAAGCGGCCTATCAGCTAACCAACTGGTCATCTTAGACCAAAATGTGGCAATTACACACATCTTAATGGGAATGTCAAGTGCATCCCAGACCTTAGATGCATGTTCATTTATTGCGGCATGGGCAGATTATACGAAGGATGGAAAGATGGTTTGCGGCCGCAACCTTGATTGGCTTCCGGCGCTCAAAGATTATGCGCGCTTTTTAACAGTAATAGTATTTAATCCGACGGATGGGAGTAACTCGGTAGCTACAATTATTTATGCGGGAATGGTGGGTATCATATCAGGAATAAACGATAAAGGCCTGTTTGCCGAAACGAATGACGGCACATCTACCATGGGTAATGTCGGCTATGGTAATCGTTCTGCATGTTCCACTAAAATGCTGGGTTTTTTACTGGATGCGGATACGATGGACTGCCTGGATACGATGATTAACAGCACGCGTAGTAACTGTCCCATAATAATTAATGCGGCTGATTCTAATGTTTCTTACAGTTATGAAAGCGCGCCTCATGACACCAGAAGACGCGGTGCTAACCCATCCGGATTGTTAGCATCAACCAATCAATATCTATTGCCAAGCTGGGGCACCATTGCCATGCCAGATTCAGCTCTTTCGTTGGAACGTTATCACAATCTGATGCTTTTGGGAAATAAATATAAAGGCGCAATTGATGTTGAGGTCATGAAAAAGATTATGGATACCTCGTTATTCCAAGATGATGGCTCACTTGGAGAAGGGGTAACAGCCTCTTACCGCCACATAAAAGGCAACTTTAAATATCCCACTGTCCATCAAATTATCGCTTCTCCGGCAGAAAAAAAAATATGGGTTAAGGTTCCGGAATATAACGACTGGACACTAGTTGACTTAGATGTTTTATTTTCTAAAAGTTAAACAATATAAATGCATATCGAAAGTCCCTGCTCGCAGATAATAAAAAACAGAAAAATTCTGAAAGAGGAGGTAATAAAATGGATAATAAAACCGCAAAAACCATCTCCGTAATTTTAGGAGCTTTGGGAATAATATTCATACTGATTATGGCCTTCGACCTGCTGCCCGGGAAGGGAAATATTATGCTCTTTGTGGGGGTGGCCTGTTTTATTATAGCCGGTGTAATAAGAAATATAGTAAAAATCCAGGGCAAAAAGTAACTATACTGCTCAGGGGTAAAGAATGTTGGAAATAAACAAAAAAGAAAAACTTATAAAGCAAGAATTATTCGCTATGAAGCTTTCTCTTATCGGCTGCATTGCTACTGCCATACTGGCCTTTGCAATCGGTATTTATGTTGATTCCGTAACTTTGATTCTTGACTCCGGCAAACGCTTTATCGCCATGGCGGCCGTGCTGCTTTCCATTTTTGTTATTAAAAACATCCATAAATCAGCTAACGGGCGATATCACTTTGGCTATTCCAAATATGAACCGCTGGCAGTGGCTATTGAAAGTATATTAGTTATTGCAGTCTGTTTTATGAGTGTTAAATTTGCTATTCAGGATATTATTCATTCGGAAGATATTCTGCGCTATGACTTGCCCATTGCATTTACAGCGGCCTGCGGTTTTTTCGGTTTCTTTCTCGGCTTATATTTGAGGCGTAAAGGAAAAATTGTAAATTCTTCAATCCTGACTGAAAATGGCTGGGGCTGGTATCTTGATGGATTATTCTCTTTCGGGATTTGTGCCGGATTTACCCTGGGCCTCATTCTTAAAACTTTAAATTGCGGGAATCTTTCGCATTATGTCGATCCGGTAATGACTATAATTCTGGTTTTAATTATCATCTCTCATCCCTTAAAAACAATTAAACGGCATATCCTTGAATTAGTAGATGCCAGTCCGGGAGAAGATATTGAGGAAAGTGTCCGGGAGGTAACAGAAAGGTTAAAACAGAAACACGGCCTATCGGATATAAAGAGGATTCGTTTGCGCAAGGCCGGGAGGAAAGTTTTTATTGAATTAATTTTCTCGCTCAAAGAAAAAGAAGCTACTGCTAAAATTAACGACATAACTGCTGAGGCCACCCGAGAATTATCAACTAAGTTCAGCCATTTTGATGTTATAGTAGCTTTTGAGTTAAACGAAGATTCAGATTAAGCCTAAAAAACAATTAAAAAGAATGGCTATTTAAGTGGGCTTGTCTTTTTTCTTTATATTCTTTTTCTTTTTCTTTCTTTTTTCGGAGGGCTTAACATAAAATTGCCTGTCCCGATATTCTCTTAAAATACCTTCCCGCTTACATCGCATTCTAAATTGCCTGAATGCCTTTTCAAAATCTTCTTTTTTATTTACTCTTATTTTTGCCACAATAATACCTTTCTTTAAAATAAAATTAAGCAGCATCTTGCCTTGAAAACGCTGAAAAATTAAGCTAAAATCTAATTTCTTCTCTTCTAAATTCCATAATAAAGCTGAAACTCATAAGGATGCGGCCTATTTTTTACCTCCTTGACTTCATTTTCCAGCTTTATTTTCTTCCAACTCTCTAGTATATCTTTGGTAAATACGCCTCCTCGTAAGAGAAATTCGTGGTCCTTATCAAGGGCCTCTAAGGCTTCCTCTAACGAAGCAGGTAAAGGTACAATTCTTTTTTTAACCTTCTCGGGGGCGCTAAAAATATCTATATCATAGGGTCCAAAATGCTCTTTTGCAGGATCAATCTTATTTTTAATTCCGTCAATACCAGCCATTAAAAGCGCCGCCAGGCAATAATAAATATTACAGGCAAAATCAGGGGGCCTGTATTCAATGCGTTTATTTTGCGGCCTTATGGCATATTTAGGAACTCTGATGGCAGCGCTTCGATTTGCCAAAGAAAAGAATAAATTAACCGGCGCCTCATAACCCGGCACCAATCTCTTAAATGAATTGGTAGAGGGGTTAGTAAAAGCGGTCAGGGCTCTTCCGTGTTTGAGAAGTCCTCCTATATAATGCAAAGCTGTTTTGCTGAGGTTAGCGTAATTTCCTTTTTTATCATAGAACAAATTTTTACCATTTTTTGATAAATATTGATGGACATGCATTCCGCTTCCGGCTTCCATAAAAAGCGGTTTGGGCATAAAAGTTGCGGTTTTACCGTCTCTTTCGGCTACATTTCTGACAAGATATTTTATAGCCATGGTATCATCAGCTACCTCGCAAAGCGGCCTTAAAGAAATTTCTATTTCTGACTGGCCTGGCGCGCCTACTTCGTGATGGTGATAGTGAACTTTTATGCCAAATTTTTCTATCTCCTCCACCATATTAGATCTTAAATTATAAAGTGTATCTAATGGGGGTGATTGGTGATAGCCTTGTTTATGAACCATCTTATGTCCGGATGATGGCACCTCGCTCTTCCCCCTGCCTGCAATTGATTCTTCGCATACAATATGAAAAGAGGTGGCACATGGTTCATTTTCTATAGTCACCTTGTCAAAAATATAAAATTCGAACTCCGGTCCAAAAAATGCCTTATCTGCAATACCGCTATCTATTAAATATTTCTCCGCCTTTTGGGCTACAGTGCGGGGATCTTTCTGATATTTTTCTTTGGTATCAGCTTCTACGGAATTACACATGAAGCTTAAAGTGGGCATTTCCCAGAAAGGATCCATTCTGCCGGTGGCAATATCCGGCACAACGCACATATCTCCGCTTTCTATCCTTTTAAAACCGGGTATGCTGGAACCATCATATCCTATGCCCTCTTTGGCCATATTCAAAGAGAAGTTTTGGGCTGGAATGGTTATATGATATAGCTTACCAAGCATGTCGACAAACTTAAAATCGACCATCCTAATGCCCTTTTCCTTGATAAACTTAATTACATCATCCGGCTTTTTAAACATCCTAAATTCCTTTCGGTTGAATTTGCCACTTTTTATAATTGATATATAAGAGCTATGATATTACTTTAAGCGCAACAGGTCAAGTGTTTTTCCCGAAAATCAATCTTTATTATTTTTTCGCAAAAAACGGGGAATGCGGAGAATCCACCTAAAGTGCAGGGCAAGGTGAAGTATAATTAAAGCTGAGAATGCCCAACCAGCCCAGATATGCATAGTCGCCCAATTATGTCCGTTCAAACCCATGCATACAATATGAAATAGGCCTCTATCGCTACTACCTGCGCCAAGCGTCGGGATTCTCTTTGAAAGAAAATGCAATACAAAACCAGAATAAGCGCATACCACAAATACCATAAACATTAAAAAATCAACAATGGCGTTAATTTTATATCTTTGCATAAAAAACTCGTTTTTAAAAATCTATAACCTGAATCATAAATCAGCTATAAAGTTTACAGCCTATAAATAATAAACCCCAAGCATTTTTTGCTCGGGATTAATTCTATAACAGCCGGGCATCTCTATTTCAAAATACACGCATTAACACTGCTTGATTACTTAAAAGACCCTTGACCTTGTATATAAATTCTATACTGGTGGAAAAGGGAAAATATCTCTACCATCGGCAGTATCGACAAAACCAAGCCTTCTCCGGCAGATTAACTTTTCTATCTTTTCTGCTTGCGCGCTGTGTTTTAAAAAATAAAGGCCCAGTTTATAACTGGGCCTGTCTTTTTTCGGTTATAACTTCACTACTTTTGCTGCCTGGGCGCCTTTAGGACCTTGCTGAACTTCTACTTCGACTTCCTGGCCTTCCTCTAAAGACTTGTAACCATCGCCCTCAATTACACTGTGGTGCACAAATACATCCTCACCTGACTCAAGAGTAATAAATCCATAACCCTTCTGGTTGCTAAACCACTTAACTTTTCCTTTTGCCACTATTTGCTTTCCTCCTTTCAACAAAACTACGGTAACTCTTGCCTGCCAAGAGGCAGGAATGACAGAAATAAAAACACCGCAGGCGAACTCTCCTCTGCCTTGCGGCTGTAAGACTTCTGCTCCCTATTTACCGTAGAAGAAGTATACAACAATTTTCTCTATTTGTCAAGTAATTTTTGGACTATCCACAAAAAAAAGACATAATACGGGTAAAATTGCTGTATTTATTCCTAAAATGCCTTTCCGGTACAAGTGGTACAATTAAACCTGGCTTTTGTACCTTTGCAATCTTGCCTTTTTCCTAGATTAAGGTTTTGTGTCACGGATTTATTTGCCCGGCTTAGGCAGGCCTTCTTCCTTCGCTGACCAAAGTCGGATAAAAAGCGTTTTAATCTTTTTCTCTTTTCTTTTCTTTTTCTCCCCTCAT
>CAYUDR010000080.1:0-5660 GCA_964443705.1 uncultured Planctomycetia bacterium
TTGGTTTCTGGCAACTGCTTTCTGGTTACTAAAACATTATGAACATACCCATACCTCCCCGTTACAATCCAAAAGATGTTGAAGGCAAGTGGTTTGAATTCTGGAATAAGAAAGGTTATTTTAGTGCCGAAGTATCAACTGATAAAAAACCTTACTGTATAATTATTCCTCCGCCCAATGTTACAGGCATTCTTCATATGGGCCATGCCCTTAATAATACTATTCAGGATATATTAATCCGTTACAAGAAGATGAAAGGCCTTGAGGTTTTATGGGTGCCGGGCACAGACCATGCCGGCATCGCTACCCAGAATGTGGTTGAGAAAGAATTATCAAAAGAAGGAAAGACCAGGCATGATTTAGGTAGAGATAAATTCATAAAAAAAGTCTGGGAGTGGACAGAAAAAAACGGTGGGATAATTATAGAGCAGTTAAAAAAGTTAGGCTGTAGCTGCGATTGGGAGCGTGAACGTTTTACTCTGGATGAAGGATATTCAAAAGCGGTCAGGGAAGTTTTTATCTCTCTTTATAATGAAAAACTTATTTATAGAGGTAGTTATATAATCAATTGGTGCCCAAGATGCCAGACTGCCCTAAGTGACGAAGAGGCTCCTCACAAGGAAATTCAGGGAAATCTCTACTATATAAAATATCCTTTAAAGAACAGCAAAGAATATGTCGTAGTCGCAACTACCAGGCCGGAGACAATGTTTGGCGATACGGCTTTAGCCGTTAACCCCAGAGATAAGCGCTTTAAGCACTTAATAGGAGAGTATGCTATTTTGCCTATCATTGAAAGGGAATTAGAAATTATCGCAGACGATATAGTTGACCCTGAATTTGGAACCGGAATTGTTAAAGTAACCCCTTTTCACGACGCATGCGATTTTGATATAGGCAACAGGCATAAGTTAAAGGGAATTTTCTGCATTAATCATGACGGCACCATGAATGAAAATGCCACTCAGAATTATAAGGGGATGGACCGTTTTGAGGCCAGAGAATCTCTGGTAGAAGATTTAAGGGAAAGAAAATTACTGGAAAAAATCTCACCCCACACCCACGCCGTAGGCCACTGTTATAGATGCCACACTATGATAGAGCCATATTTTTCCGAGCAATGGTTTGTAAGGATGAAGCCACTGGCTATTGGGGCCCTTAAGGCGGCAAAAAATAAAAAAATAAAATTCTATCCAAAACGCTGGCTTAAAATTTATATAAACTGGATGGAAAACATAAGAGATTGGTGCATTTCAAGGCAAATCTGGTGGGGACACAGAATTCCCGCCTGGTATTGCCGCGAATGTCACCAGAGCTATTTAGAAAAAAGAAAAACAAAGGAACTTAGACTGCCTTTAGAAATATCGGATAGAGAAGCAGGCATTATATATGTTGGCACAGAGAAACCGTCTGTTTGCCCGAATTGCAAATCTAAAGATATTATACAAGACCCGGATGTATTAGATACCTGGTTTTCTTCCTGGCTGTGGCCGTTTGCCGTATTTAACTGGCCCCAGAAGACAAAGGACCTGAATTATTTTTATCCCACCTCCAGTTTAATTACTGCCTCTGAAATCATATTTTTCTGGGTGGCGCGCATGATAATGGCCGGGCTTAAATTTATGGGTGATATCCCTTTCAGCGACGTTTATATACACGGCACAGTGCGTGATACTAAAGGCCGGAAGATGAGCAAGTCTCTGGGAAATGCTATCGACCCCCTCACTATTATAAATAAGTATGGAGCTGATGCCCTTCGCTTTAGCTTGATTTCTTCACCGGGCGAGGATTTATATTTATCCGAAAAAAAGATAGAATTTGGCAGAAACTTTGCCAATAAGCTCTGGAATGCTTCCCGTTTTATCTTGATGAATTTAGAGGAAGATAAACTGCAAGACCTTTCTTTTAGGGATTTGGATAAGTTAATAGCCGATAAAGATTCTTATTTAGCTGAAAGCTGGATTATGGGTGAGTTAAATCAACTTATAGCTGATATCGATGAATTATTTGCCTCTTATCGTTTTAATGAAATTGTCAATCGGTTATATGATTTTTTCTGGCATAAATTCTGTGATTGGTACATTGAATTTGCAAAGACACATATTGATGATAAAATTACGCAAAATGTTTTACTTATTACTTTAAAAACTATACTTAAAATGCTGCATCCATTTATTCCTTTTATCACGGAGGAAATCTGGCAAAAACTGCCCATAAAAAAAGAAGATTCTATTATGCTTTGCGCCTGGCCGGAAATTAATAAAAAACTTATAAATCTTAAAAAGAAAAAGCAGTTTGAAGAATGTATTATGAAACCCATAAAAGAGGTGAGAAATTTTCGCAAAAATCACAACGTATCACCACCTCGTATAGATGTATATATACACGATCCCTCTCTGAGAGCTATTGTAGAAAATTATGAAACTTATATCAAAAAATTGGCTAAAATTAACATCATTGAAAAATTTGAATTTCAAAATTCTATGCCTACTGTTACAGGTATTAGAATACGTATACCGTGGTGCCAAGAATTAGGGGATAAAGAAAAAGAAAAGGAAAGGATAAATAAGTTAATTAAAAAGAAAAAAGCAGAACGTCACAAGATAATAAAAGAACTTTCGGATAGAAAATTTTTAGAAAGAGCTCCTCAAGTCGTTAAAGATAAAAAAATAAGTCTATTAGAAAAAATAGAATCGGAATTAAAAGGTTTTGAAGAGAGCTTAAAGGATTTAGAATAAAATCTTTGAAAGAATCAGAAAAAATATACTTGCATCTCGCCATAGCCAGGAGCGGTTACTGTTCAAGGCGCAAGGCAGAAAAATTAATAAGAGAAGGAATAGTAAAGGTAAATAAAAAGACCATTCTTTCTCCGGAATACAAAATCAATCTGAATAAAGATACAATTTTTATCAACGGCTTTAAGATTGAGGCCGAAGAGGAAAAGGTTTATTTTTTACTTAATAAACCCAAGGGGACTTTAAGCGCGGCCTCTGACATGCGAGGTGGGAAGACAGTTATTGATTTACTGCCTCACGGTCTAAGAATAAGAGTTTACCCTGTCGGCAGGCTTGATAAAGATACAACCGGCCTTTTAATTCTAACAAATGACGGCCAGCTAACATTTCGCCTGACACATCCAAAGTTTAAAATTGCTAAGATTTATTCGGTTCTTTGTGAAGGCAGAATAGAAAAAAGAGATTTATTAAAGCTGGAGGGGGGTCTTGAGATTGACGGTAAAAAGACACTCCCGGCTAAAATTAGAAAACTCAGATTTAATAGGCCTGAGAATAGAACTTCTCTTTTGATAGAAATTTATGAGGGGCGAAAACGTCAGATTAAGAGAATGTTCTTAAATATAGGCCACCGCGTGCTTAATTTAGGAAGAATAAAATACGCTAATTTATCTCTGGGCAACTTAAAAGAAGGAGAGATTCGTCCTTTAGACAAAAGCGAAATAGATTGCTTAAAGGAAAAAACAGGGCTATTAAATGAAAAAAAAGTTGATTACTAAATTACCAAAAAGCGAAATTAAAATTCTGGTCAGAAAAACCCTGAATGAAGATAAAGCCTTTTGCGACATAACCACTCGCGCTTTATTTAAACCCGGCCTGCAGGGGAAGTTCAAAATACTCTTTAAGGAAAAAGGAGTGCTTTGTGGTATTGATTTTGCCCGGGAAGCTTTTTTGAATATTGATAAAAAAATAGTTTTTAAACAATTAAAAAATGATGGTGAGTTTATTAAAAAAGGGGCCGCCGTAGCTGAAATTTATGGCCGGGTTGGAGCTATTCTTTCTGCGGAAAGAACGGCCTTAAATTTTTTAGGGCATCTTTCAGGTATAGCCACCTTAACAAGTGAGTTTGTTAAGATTACAAGGGCTTCAGTAATTCAAATTACCGATACCAGAAAAACTCACCCTTTTTTAAGAAAAGTTGAAAAGTATGCGGTCAGGGTAGGGGGTGGAATATCTCATAGGATGGATTTAGCTGATTATTTTCTTATCAAGGACAATCACCTGGATATCTTAATAAAAAAAGAGAAAATTAAACCTGCTATTGAATTTGCAATCAGAAAGATAAAAAATAAAAATAAAGGCTCAAAGAAAATAGAAATAGAGATTAAGAATTTAAGAGAATTCAAAGATGCCCTGAATTTAACACCGGATATCATTATGCTCGATAATATGAAGATAAAAAGCATAAAAAAAGCCCTTTTGTGGCGCAAGAAGCTAAATCCTCGCGTAAAAATAGAAGTTTCGGGCGGGGTGTCCCTTTCAAATATAAAAAAATTGTCTTCTTTGGATATAAATTATATTTCAATAGGCATGTTAACCCATTCGCCAAAATTGATTGATGTCAGCCTCGAGGTCTCTTGATGAAAACGTTCAAATTAAAAACAACCTTGACGCCCACAGGCGACCAGCCGCAAGCTATAAAAGAATTAATTAAAGGACACACCGCCGGAAAAAAATTTCAGACTCTCCTGGGAGTAACCGGCAGCGGAAAAACTTTTACCATAGCTAATTTTTTAAATAAATTGGGGCTGCCCGTGCTTGTTATTTCTCATAATAAAACCCTGGCTGCGCAACTTTATAGCGAATTTAAAGAATTTTTTCCCCACAATGCGGTTGAATATTTCGTAAGTTACTATGATTATTATCAGCCGGAAGCCTACATTCCCCAAACCGATACCTATATCGAAAAAGATTCTTCCATAAACGAACAACTGGACCGCTTAAGGCTTTCAACCACTTCATCTTTAATGTCAAGAAATGATGTGATAGTAGTAGCGAGTGTAAGCTGTATATATAATCTCGGTTCACCCGAAGAGTATAAAGGATTGCTTTTAAATTTAGAGGTAGGCCAGCAGATAGAGAGAGACGGCCTTCTTAGGCGCCTGGTAAGTATTCTCTATCAAAGAAATGATATAAATTTTGAGAGAGGGAGTTTTAGAGTTCGCGGTGATATTGTAGATATCTTTCCTTCTTATAGCCAAGAGGCCGTAAGGGTTGAATTTTTTGGGCAGAAAATAGAGAAGATATATAAAATTCATCCTATCAGCTTAAAGGCAGGAGATAAACTTGACAAAATCTTCATCTATCCGGCCAAGCATTTTCTTATAGATAAAGAAAAGACAGAACTAGCCATTGGGTCCATTGAGTGGGAGTTGGAAGATAGATTGAGGCAGTTGAGTGCACAAAATAGACTTTTAGCTGCCCAGCGGCTTGAGTCCAGAACACACTATGACATGGAGATGCTGCGAAGTGTTGGTTATTGCCACGGCATAGAGAATTATTCCCGTCACTTATCAGGCAGGCCAGCCGGTTCCAGGCCCTATTGTCTCTTGGATTATTTTCCGCGAGAGTTTATCACCATTATAGATGAGTCACATGTTAGCATACCTCAAATACGCGGAATGTATGCGGGGGACCACTCGCGCAAAGAAGTTCTGGTTGAACATGGTTTCAGGCTCCCAAGCTGCCTGGATAATCGTCCGCTTAAATTTGAAGAATTTGAAAAGTCTTTAAAAGAAATCAGTACTGAAGATGAGTCTGAAAAATCTTTAAAACTAAGTAAAATTCAAAAAAATGATCAATACAAAATAAAGGATACCAACAGAACAGACTACTTCACGACACCACCCAAGCACTATACTGAGGATA
>CAYUDR010000081.1:0-5419 GCA_964443705.1 uncultured Planctomycetia bacterium
AGAAATTGCCGGTACAACTGCCGATCCTGTTGAAAAACCAATGGAATTACTGCCTATTGGCCCGGTTTTATTTATTGATACAGCAGGATTGGATGACATAGGAAGTTTAGGTGAAAAAAGGGTTGCTAAAACCTATAAGGTTTTTGAACGAGCTGATATTATTCTTTTAGTTAGTGAAGCAAATGTATGGGGAGAATATGAAGAGGAGATTTTAGAAGAAGCAAGAAAGAGAAACACCCCTATTTTGGTTATTTTAAATAAAACAGACCTCTTTAAGTCAGAACAGGGATTTGGAAAAGAAGTTCCTTTTATTGAAACCTGTGCTTTAAATCAGGGCTGGGAGACAACAGTCAGAGTAAAGAATGAACTTATTAAGTTATTGCCGGATGAGTGGATAAATCCTGTCCCTGTTATTTCAGACTTAATAAAAAAGGGAGATTTGGTTATTTTGGTTATTCCAATAGATAAGGAAGCCCCCAAAGGAAGATTGATTTTACCTCAGCAGCAGACAATAAGAGAGATATTGGATAAAAAAGCAACTTGCCTAATAACAAATGAAAAGGATTTGCCGGATTCAATTTATAATTTAAAACAAAAACCAAAAATAGTAGTTACTGATTCTCAAGTTTTTAAGGAAGTTTTCGCTCTCACGCCGAAGGATATTGGGGTAACGAGTTTTTCCATACTCCTGGCTCGCTCAAAAGGTGATTTAAGCGAACTGGTTAACGGGGCGCAAAAATTAGATGAGCTAAAACCACGAGATAAAATTCTAATAGCTGAAGCCTGTACTCATCATCCAATAGGTGATGATATAGGGCGGGTAAAAATTCCAGGATGGATTAGTCAGAGAATTGGTGGTAAGATAAATTTTGACGTGTTTTCAGGGCATGACTTCCCGCCTGATTTAAATCAATATAAACTGATCATTCATTGCGGAGGATGCATGTTAAACAGAAAAGAGATATTGTCAAGAATTTATCTGGCAAGAGCACAAAATATTCCTATAACTAATTATGGAACAGCTATTGCCTATCTTCACGATGGCTTAGAACGAGGTTTGCAACCTTTTAAGAACTCAGGCGCAGCAACTTGATGATTAATTTATTGATTAGGAGGAATTTTAGTTTATGGACTTAAAACTTACATCTTTAGTCAAAGAACATGAAAAATTAGGGGCAAAAATGGCACCCTTTGGCGGTTGGTTAATGCCTATTTCATATACAGGCATTATCGCCGAGCATGAGTGGACACGCCAATCTGTTTCACTTTTTGATATATGCCATATGGGAGAATTTATTATTTATGGGAGGCCGGAAGAAACCAATTTAGATAAGATATTGACTGTAAATTTGGCTCAGATGCAGTGCGGGAATTGCCGCTATGGCTTTCTGCTAAATGAAGAGGGCACAATGGTGGATGATTTAGTAGTTTATAAATTAGCTGATGATAAATGGATGCTGGTTACTAATGCTGCGTGTATAGATAAAGATGAAAATCATCTTAAAAAATATCTATTTGCCAAAGCTAAATTAGAAAATGTTTCTGAAAAAACCGCTAAGTTAGATTTGCAAGGCCCCCTTTCAAGAGAAGTTTTAAAGGCTTTGGTGGAAGAGAAGATAGACGGGCTTAAGTTTTATAATTTCAATTTTTTTAAGCTTCTTGGTGAAAAAATTATAATCAGCCGCACCGGTTATACAGGAGAGCTGGGTTATGAATTGTATATCACAGTTAAGAAAACTAAGAATTTGTGGAGTCTTCTTTTAGAAAACAAAAAAGTTAAACCGGCTGGTTTGGGCGCGCGTGATACCCTGAGATTAGAAATGGGTTATAGTTTGTACGGCCAGGATGTGGATGAAAACACCACGCCCATTGAAGCAGGATTAGAACACTTTGTTGATTTTAATAAAGACTTTATCGGCAAGCAAAGGCTTATGGAAAGAAAAAAAGAAAATTTTTCCAAAAGGCGCGTATATTTAAAAACCGACTCCCGTCGCAGCCCAAGGCATAATTATAAAATATATGACGGGGAGAAAAAAATTGGTTTAGTAACCAGCGGCGCTTTTTCGCCAACTTTATCCTGCGGCATTGGGATGGGTTATGTAACAGGTGAGCGTGAGAAATTAGATTTTAAAATTCTGCTCAAAAATGATAAAATACAGATACCCGGCTATTTAGTCGAAAAACCATTTTACAAAAAAAGCTCGTTAAAAAAATAAGGAGGTTTTAACCGATGAGTGTGCCAGAAAATTGTCTTTATACTAAAGAGCATGAATGGGTAAAGATAGATGGAAATTTAGCTACAGTAGGTATTACCGATTATGCTCAGGAGTCTTTAGGTGATATTACATTTATTGAACTCCCAGGCATAGGGGACGGGGTTGAACAATTTAAAGAATTTACTACAGTAGAATCAGTAAAGGCTGCCTCAGACGTTTATGCGCCTCTTTCAGGAAAAATCGTCAAGATAAACGAGAAGCTCAAAGATTCACCCGAGGTTATTAATCAATCTCCTTATAGGTCAGGCTGGTTTGTAGTTATTGAGATTAATGACGAGAAAGAAAAGGAGAATTTATTGTCTCCCGAAAAATATGAGAAATATTTAAAGGAACTGCCAAAATGAGTTATGTACCCCACACTCAAGATGAGATAAAAAAGATGCTTAAGGCAATAGGGGTTTCTTCTATAGAAGACCTTTTTAAAGATATTAAAAAGGATTTAAGGCCAAAGTCTTTTAACATTGCCGAGGGCAAATCTGAGTTTGAGGTTGTAGAACACATGAAAAAACTTGCCGCCAAGAATTCCACTCATTTGATTAATTTTATAGGAGCAGGTTTTTATGATCATTATATACCCAGTGTTGTTGATGCTTTGGCCGGGCGCTCAGAATTTTATACCGCCTACACCCCATATCAACCCGAGTGTTCTCAAGGGTGGCTTCAGGCAATCTATGAGTACCAGACTGCTATATGCCAGTTAGTGGATTTGGATGCGGCCAACGCCTCTCTATATGATGGGGGAACAGCGCTTTATGAGGCAGTAATGATGGCTATAAGGATTACCGGAAGAAAGAAAATAATTGTGGATAGCGGAGTAAATCTTATTTATCGAACTATGCTTTACACATATACCTCAAATCTTTCTATCGAATTTATAGAAACTCCCGTCGTTCACGGTCAAAGTTCGCGTAAAGGAATCTATAAATACCTGGATGAAAAGACCGCAGTGGTAATCTTGCAGAATCCCAATTTCTTTGGCGCTGTTGATGACTATTGGGATGTTGCGAAGAAAGTACATTCGTATGGCGCCTTGGTAGTAGCGTCAGTCTATCCTTTATCTTTAGGTATTTTAAAAACACCAGGTTCAATGGGAGTAGATATAGCAACTGGTGAGGGGCAGAGTTTGGGTATACCTCTTTCTTTTGGCGGACCTTATTTAGGATTTATGGCCACAAAGAAGGAGTTTGTGCGCAAGATGCCCGGCAGAATTGTTGGCGTTACGGCTGATAAAAAAGGTAAGAGGGGTTTTGTTCTTACCCTTCAGACAAGAGAACAGCATATAAGAAGAGAAAAAGCAACTTCTAATATCTGCTCTAATGAGTCCCTATGTGCCCTAAGAGCAATTATTTATCTCTGCAGTCTTGGGAAGGCAGGATTCAAGGAGCTGGCCCAGCTTAATTTTGATAAAGCCGAATTTGCTAAAAGCTGTTTAGAGAAAATTCCCGGCGTGGAAGTTAAGAGAAGCTCGCCTACTTTTAATGAATTCACAATTCTTCTTCCCAAGAATGCTGATGAGGTGGTAGGTGTAATGATTAATAAAGGATTTGCTTGCGGATTTCCCCTGGGTAGATTTTATAAAGGTATGGATAATTATCTTCTTGTGGCGGTAACAGAGAAAAGGACTAGAGAGGAAATAGTAAAATTTGCCGAGAGCCTGGAGGCAGTGCTAAATGGACTTTAAAGATGGGCTAATGTAGGTGAACCCCGTTAGAAGAAAAATTAGAAATACTTCTACTTGACAACTCTGAAAATATGGTGTACATTTTAAGTGTGGCGACATTCATCGCCACACAATAAAAGGGAGGTTATTGTGAGCGCAGTAATTGACTTAATAAAAGCAAAACATGTAGGGGTAAGGGAATTAAGAGACCACTTGTGTGGATTTATGAAAGACAAAAAACCAGCCATAGTGGTAACCGAAAGAGGGGAACCTGTAAGGGTAATTGTGCCTTACGCAAAGATGGTTGAATTACTGGAATTCTTTGATGAAGTTTCAGATCCGGATACTATGAGGAATATCCATGAAGGCATAGAGGCAATCAAACAAGGTTCTAAAGGCGCTTCTTTTTCGGGAACCTATAAAAAATATCGTTCAGCGGGTCAAGCGGTAAAAAAATGAGCTACGATATTAGACATCCAACACCAAGGCTGAAAAGATATTTTGACGAATTTCTGCAAAAAAAGATCCCTCATAAAAATCAGAGGAAAAAAATAGTAGATGAAGTAGATGATCTCAGAAGTAGTCCCAGGCCATTCCATAAAAAAGGGTTTATGGAAATCAAACCGCCGATGCCTGTTTCTTATCATCTGGCAGAATACAGATTAAGAATTGGGGATTATCGGGTTTTGTATAACGTAGATGATAAGCAGAAAATTATCTGGATATTAGATATAAGGATACGCGCGGAGAAAACTTATAGAGGATAGAGAAGAAGAAAGGAAATGGTGTGCACGTTGCAAGAAAAAAAAAGGACTAGAGAGGAAATAGTAAAATTTGCCGAGAGCCTGGAGGAAGTGCTATGCGATTAATATTTGAAAAGAGCGTAGAGGGAAGGAAGGGTTTTAAGATTTCTGCCCCAGATGTTCCCTCAAAAGTTAAGCTTTCTGCGCAATATTTGCGAGATATTGAACCTGACTTGCCGGAGGTTTCAGAATTGGATTTAGTGAGGCATTTTACTAATCTCTCCCGATTAAATTTTTCTGTAGATACCAATTTTTATCCCCTCGGATCTTGCACAATGAAATATAATCCTAAATTTACAGAAAGAATAGCAAATTTAGAGGGGTTTTTAAAATTACATCCTTTTTTCCCTCAGCTTTTAGGGGAAGGGGTGCTTGCCCAGGGGGCCTTGGAAGTTATTCATTGCACAGAGAGACTTTTATGTGAGATTACAGGCATGGATGCTTTTACTATGGAACCTTTAGCCGGGGCTCACGGAGAATTGACCGGAGTAATGTTAATCGCCGCTTATCATAAACATAAAGGCAAACAGCGAAAATATGTAATTGTTCCCGATTCTTCCCATGGGACAAATCCAGCCAGCGCAACCATTGCCGGTTATGAGGTAATAACTATTCCCACAGATAAAAATGGATGTATGGATTTTGGAGAATTTAGGAATAAATTAAATAAAGAGGTAGCG
>CAYUDR010000082.1:0-5396 GCA_964443705.1 uncultured Planctomycetia bacterium
AAGCGGCCAGGGAGATTTCAAAAGAATTCGGTTTTAAGATTCACATAGTCACAAACCAAATTGAAAAACTAAATGATTTTGAGTTCTGGGACAAAGACGAATCCTGCCTGGGTTATATGCACATGCTGACAGGTTTTTGTTTTATGTTACTTCCTTTTGTTCATTTTTATAAAGCAAAGTATATTTTGGTTGGTAATCAACAGGATATGAATTTTGCCTTTAAGAATAAGGATGGTTATAGGACCCATCCTTCTCCCGATCAAAGGTCGAAGTGGATGAGGTTGCAAAGTGCGGCTATATCTCTAATGACCGCCGGCCAGGTGAGGGTATTAAGCATTATAGAACCCCTCACCAATATTGCTATAATAAAGTTATTACACACCCATTACCCAAAATTGGGTAAATATGAAATATCATGCGATTCTCTTGATGCGAGCAGGCAATCTCGCTGGTGCTGTAATTGCGCCAAGTGTGCCAGATTGGCATTATTTATGAAGGCCTTTGGAATAGATACAAAAAGAATAGGGTTGAAAAAGGATTTATTTAATAAAGGTCATAAAAAACTTTACAGCCTTTTTAACGGCGCAGAAGTTGATGTCTATGAAAGGAGCATTCAGGCCAAGATGCAACAACTATTAGCCTTCTATCTGGCATATGAGAGGGGAGAAGAGGGCGCCTTAATAGATAGGTTTAAAAAAGATTTTTTACCTTTATCTCAAAGCAAAATTAAATTGCTTAAAAAAGAATTTTTCCGCGTTTACAAAACAGAACTTCCTGATAATATCAAAAAGAAACTTACGCCCCTGCTTAAAAAGCTACTTATATAACTAAACTAAAGAAAAAGGAGGGATAGTGGGTTTTAATAATGATTTTTCTGTTTCTCAAAAGCGCTTTTTTTAATTGAACTTGCCGCTATCTTTTTTAAATTTATCTAACAATTTTTGTATATCTGAGGAAGCGGATTTTGAAACCAGGGTGGCTATATATAGCAAGAGAGATAATTGCCAGCAATCTTCTGGTCCTATTAAGAGTCCTGTAGTTAAGTCTTCCTTTTTTTCTAATTTTTCCTTGCTTTCTTTTATAGCTTTGGCCAGTGAGCCTTCGCTGATGTCGATAGCACTGGTAACATTCTGATATTTTAAAGAAGGAAAACTAATTCCTCTCATTATAAAAAGAGTTCTTACCGAATTATCATTTGCTTTTAAATCTTTTTTAAAGTCAAATCCTTCAAATTGGGGAAAGTTTTCGGGCAATAGCAATAATGGCTTTTCGGCAACGATCTTTCCTTTTCTGACCACCGTATCACCGGGATTAACAATTGATTCCGCCAGAAAGACATAAGACAAAACCGTTGACTCAAACGTTAAAAGATTGGTCATCCGGGCTCTTATAATTTCGGTTTTGGAAACCGCTTTTTTCCACTTTTCTTCTAAATTCACCTTACTTGCTCCTTAAATTTGGCTTGGTTTTAAACGAAGTTAATTATAAGATGCGTTTGAGATTATGTCAAGTTCTTATCTTGAAAAATCCTTAAAGAATATTTAACGTGGCGTTTTGGCGAAAAAGACAAATTTGAAACTATTGAAGTAAAAATCGCTATTTATTAAATTCGTGGTGCAAAAGTTTCTTTTGTTTCCAGCGCCCCCTCTTAAACCACCCAAAGATAAGTGAACCGTTAACTAGAGTGGTAATAGTTATTGCCCACCATATACCACATGTTCCCCACTGAAGAAACTTAGAGAGTATTATAGCTAGTGGTATTTGCACCGCCCAGAGGGTTATCACCGTAATTACCATAGGAGGGATAGTTTCACCGGCTCCTTCCATGGCGCTGCCGAGGATTACGGCTAAGGCGACAAAAGGAAGGACGGGAACGGTAATTCTTAAAAGGCGGCTTCCTTCTTCTATGACCAGAGGGTCGTTGTTGAAAACGGAGATAATCTGTCTGGAAAAAACAAATAGGAGCAGGCCGGAGATGCTCATAATAGCCATATCAAATATAGTAGCTTTCCAGGCACAACGTGCCGCACGCTCTTTTTTGCCGGCTCCTAAGTTATGACCGACGAGCGTAGCCGTGGTTTGTCCGAGCGCAAAAGCAGGCATAAGAATGAGCATTCTGAGCCTGATAACAATTCCATAAGCTGCGATGGCATATGTGCCAAATCCTGCTACTATGCTTATTAAAACCATCATCATTAAGTTCCTGAAAAAAAACTGAATTGAACTTGGAATGCCGATTTTTATTATGCCCCACATAATATGAGAGTCAATGGTTATTTTCTTTAAGATTACATGCACGTGAGATTTTCCTTTAAAAATTATAAAGAGTATTAGAGCTGCGCCTATGGCCTGCGCCATGACAGTTGCCAGGGCCGCTCCGCTTACGCCCATTTTTGGTAAACCCAGAAGGCCGAATATCAAAAAAGGATCAAGAATGATATTAAGAATAGTAACAACTCCCATAATGTGCATAGGGGTGATTGGATCTCCGGCTCCCTGCAATATAGCACCCCCTACGAAAAGTAGAGCCATGGTAACGCCTCCCAGAAGAAGTATTTTAAGATAGGTCTGACCCAAGATTAAAACTTCTCCTCTGGCCTGAAGTAATTTCAGTAAGGGACCTGAGATAAAAAAGCCCAGAGTGACAAGAATAAAAGAGGCAATAAGAGCCATGATGAGAGATTGAGTAGCAATTTTATTGGCTTGTTTATAATGGTGGGAACCGATATTTCTTGAGATGAAGGCCACTGTCCCCGTGGAAATTCCCATTAATAGAGGAATTAAAGCCATAATGACTATTCCGCCCATGGCTACGGCTGCGATAGAAGTTGAACCCAGTTTGCCTACCCAGAACATATCAATTACCGCTTGAAAAGACTGCAGAACCGCCCTGGCAAGGAGAGGAAAGGCTAGCAGCAGTATGCTGCGGGTAATATCACCTTCGACTAATTGGCTTTTTTCAGGCTTAGTGGTAAAGAATTTTTTCATGGGCATTATATTATGCAATAAACTATTGGTATTTGCAAGGGAATTAAAGACACAAAACAGATGACAGATTACAGAAGACAGAAAAGAATTATTTATCTTTTAATATCTGACTTTTGACTTCTGTCGCCTGGGCTCTGATTAATATGCTTGACACTTGGTTCATCAAGATTATAAAATGCCTATTAGATATGGATAAGAAATCTACCAGATGGTTAAAAAAAGAGATTGACAGTTGGCAAGAGGAAGGTTTGATTATGCCTCAAGCAGCTCAAACCTTAAAAGAGAGATATCGTGCCAAAGAAAATGCTATTGAGGAAAGCTCCAATAGGCTAAGGTTGGTTATAACCTTAACAATTTTAGGTGCTGTTTTCATTAGTATAGGTAGTATGCTCTTTTTTGCCGATAGATGGAAATTTATTCCTAATTATTTAAAACTATCTGTTATTATTCTTTCAATATGGTTTGCCTACTACGAAGGTTTCCGTCTTAAGTTTTACAGGGGCCATTCTAAGGTTGGCGGAACACTGATATTGTTAGGCACCATTCTCTTTGGCGGCGGTTTATTCTTAAACAATAGTATTTTTAATTTAGGTCTTAACTCCGGGTTAAATATTTTAATCTGGTTTATTTTTATTTTACCCATCGGATATCTTGTTTACAACAAAAAGGTATTGGAAGTAGCTTTAATTTTATTGAGCGTCTGGCTTGGTTTTAAGGCAGGAGGCTGGATAGATTTTAAGTTAAAATCAGAACTTTATATCTATCTTTATTATTTCTTCGGTATTTTTATCTATTCTGTGGGCATTGCTCATAATCAAATTAAAAAATTAAATATCTATAAGGGGCCATATCAGATAATCGGTGGTTTTCTACTTTTGTGTGCCATTTACCTTTTAACGTTTTTGGATACGATTCCGGACGGGTTTTTTATAAAACTTGATATTTTGTGTGATTTAAAGAATATTTTGTTTATTGCCGGCTGTACTCTTTTGTTTCTTTTAGTTGAACTCGGTTTCAGAAAGAAGAGGCAATATATCTTAGCTGTGCAAATTTATAGTTTACTTGTAGCTTTAATTTTAGGACTCCTATCCATCTTTGGTTTGTTTGTTGGTCTTGATACTATTGTGTTTAATATGTTATTTTTAGCTCTAATTATCGGCGTGGTGGCGGTCGGTATTAATACGAAAGAAGTTTCTTTGATAAACTTAGGAATTATCTTTTTTGTTATTGATATGATTTCACGGTTTTTTGACCTTTTTTGGAAACTCCTTCCGCGTTCAATCCTTTTTATTTTAGGTGGTCTAATTTTGGTCCTGGGAGGATTATACCTTGAGATAACCAGAAGAAAACTTTTAAAAAGGATTAGATGGTAAGAAATAATTTTTACAAATTTATATTTTATACAATAGTTATTCTGCAAATTTTATTTTTGGTCTTTTGCGCTTTTTATAAAATTAAATTTTTCCAAATTTTTTAATATCCGGTCAAAAGATTCTCCATAAATAAAAAATGTCTAAGAATAAAATCCTTATAATAATAACGGTAACTTTAATTTTTAGTGGTTGCGCTCCGGTTATACCGCCAGTGAGCAAAGGTTGCGTGCCTTCGCAACAGATAGTAAAGCCGCCATTAAAACGCTTGACTGATGAGCAATTTCTCGATTTATTCAGAGAAAGGCGTTTGCTTTTTTCTGGAATGAAACTAATCCCCAAACGGGTCTTATCAGAGACAGGGCCAATAATTTTGTGTCAGACGATAATAAAATTTCTTCTGTGGCTTCGGTTGCTTTTGGATTGCCCGCTATTTGCATCGCCAATGAGCGCGGGTGGATAACTTATGAACAGGCCTACCAGAGGGTATTGACTACTTTGAAATTTTTTCAGAAAAATATGGGCAAGCATCACGGCTTTTATTATCACTTCGTTCATTTGGATACCGGTCGGTCGACCGTGGGTAGTAAGGTTTCATCTATTGATACAGCGCTTTTTTTGGCCGGGGCTCTTTTATGCGGAGAATATTTTAAGGGGACCGAAATAGAGGAGGTAGCGCTTGAACTTTATAAAAGAGTAGAATGGCCGTGGATGTTAGCCGGGGGACTGACTTTTTGTATGGGCTATAATGATAGAGAAGGAGTTAGCGCAGAGCGTTACAATCATTATAACGAGACCATGATTCTTTATTTATTGGCCATGGCCTCACCCACACACCCCATACCGCCGGTTAGCTGGCATGAAATTTATAGACCTATTCGTACTTATAAAGAGTATACCCTTATTTGTTTTCCTTCGCTTTTTACCCATCAATATTCTCATCTGTGGATTGATTTCAGAGATAAAAGCGATGATTACGCCGATTATTTTAAAAATTCCGCTAAAGCTACCCTGGCTAACAGGCAGTTCTGCATAGAT
>CAYUDR010000083.1:0-5363 GCA_964443705.1 uncultured Planctomycetia bacterium
AACCATGAGAGACGGTGAAATCGTTTCTGATGTTTCTGATAAAAATAATGGAACTAAAAGGGCTTTAAGTGTAAATAGTGTGTCAGCGAAGGAGATAGTTGCTCAAAGTCATTCTTATTTTGCTAGAGTTGAGTTTGCAGAGCACCTGCGCCAGTCATTTCGGGCAATTTTCGCAAATAAAGTGAGATCGTTTCTCTCGATGCTCGGTATTTTATTCGGAGTGGCTGCAGTTATAGCAATGGTTGCGCTTGGAGAAGGCGCTAAACAATCAATGGAGGAGCAGCTTAAAACGCTCGGTTCTAACTTACTTGTAATAAGAGGTGGCTCGGCAACCCACCGAGGAGTAATGAGGGCTACAGGCTCAATAACACGCTTTACTTTAGGTGATGTTGAGGCCATAAGGGAATTAAAGCCTTTGATAAAAAAAGCAAGCGGTTACGTGAACGGGAATGGTCAAATTGTATATAAAAGTGAAAACCGGAATACAAGTATTAATGGCGTAGACTCTGATTATGGAGAAATGCGTGCTGCCATTCCTGAAGTGGGTAGGTGGTTTACAGAAGAAGATATGATGGGGCGCGAGAAAGTAGCCGTTGTAGGCAGAACTGTTGTAGAAAAACTTTTTGCAAATAAAAGTCCTATCGGCGAGACGGTAAAGATAAACCGCATTAATTTTAAAGTTATCGGGATAGCTCCCGAGAAAGGTTCGTCCGGCCCTCGTGACCAGGATGACGTAATTTATATACCGGTAACCACTGCTATGTACCGGGTGCTGGGCAGAGATTATCTTGATGGTATTTATGCTGAAGTAAAAGACGCTGAATTAATGGATAAAACACAGAAAGAAATTAAGCAGTTAATTATAAAGCGGCACCGTATATATAAAAATGATGATGATTCATTTCATATCAGAGATATGAGTGAATTTAAGGAAATGCTCAGCAGCACCACAAAAACTATGAGTCTGCTCTTAGGTTGTATTGCCGCCATATCTCTTTTGGTAGGAGGTATCGGGATTATGAACATTATGCTTGTTTCGGTGACCGAGAGGACCGGTGAGGTTGGATTACGAAAAGCGGTTGGCGCACGCGCCAGGGATATTATGACTCAATTTCTTATCGAGGCTATTGCTATGACTCTAAGCGGTGGGTTTATGGGTATACTGCTTGGAGTAACGGTATCTATTATCTTATCATATATGGCTGGTTGGGCTACTAAAGTTACCATTTCAAATATTATGCTTGCCGCTGGTTTTTCTGTATCTATAGGTATATTTTTCGGTCTCTGGCCGGCGCATAAAGCTGCACAGTTAAATCCCATAGAGGCATTGAGATATGAGTAAAAAAGTAATTATTGTTTCCCGCGGCGATTATTCACTTTTGACTAATTAAATTTCTCCTTTAAAAAAGCACACTCTTTTGAGACCTTATGTTGCCCCGTCGAAGTAAACCCCTTTTAAAAACCTTGCATATCCTTTCTAAAAATTATAGAATATGTAATTATACATGGATTATTTTGCAGGTGCGACAAGATGAGGTAAATTAACATATATTTAAAATATGATTATTGCCAAAAACGTCACAAAATATTTCGGAGTGGTTCAAGCCTTAAAGGATATCTCCTTTGAAATTAACAGAGGGGAAATCGTTGGTTTTTTGGGGTTGAATGGTGCCGGCAAGACTACGATTATGCGTATTTTAACTTCTTATCTACCGGCTACGTCTGGTAAGGTCATCATTGGGGGGCAGGAGATATCTAAAAACTCTCTGGCTATTCGCAAAAAAATAGGATATTTGCCTGAAACACCGCCGCTTTATTCTAATATGACGGTAAAAGATTATCTTAAATTTGCCGCGCAATTAAAAGATGTTCCGGTGAAACAACAGCCCATTCAGATAGATAAAGCCCTAATGGAGTGTAGCCTTAAAAGTGTCCAGCATAAGATAATTGGCACTCTTTCCAAGGGATATAAGCAAAGAGTGGGCATTGCTCAGGCAATAATTAACGACCCAGAAATTTTGATATTGGATGAGCCGACAATCGGCCTGGATCCGGTCCAGATTATTTCTGTGCGCAATCTCATTAAAAATTTAGAGTATAAAAGAACGGTGATTTTAAGCACACATATTCTCTCAGAGATTCAGCAGATTTCAAGAAGAGTTTTAATTATTAAATCCGGTGAAATTATTATTAATGAAACCCTGGAAAATCTTTTGAAGGAGTTTAAATTAAATCTCGAGGATATATTCCTGAGATTGCACTCTGCTGAGGAAAGTCAATAGCTATGAATAAAATTCTTGCGATAGCCAAAAAAGAGCTAAAAAGTTATTTCAACTCACCCATTGCTTATATTGTTTTGATTACCACTATCTCTGTTTTTAATATATTCTTTTTTTTGATCATTGATGGAGATAGAGAGGCCAGTTTACGCGATATATTTAAAGTTATGGAATTTTTGTTTATTTTCATTGTGCCGCTTTTGACCATGAAAACATTCTCAGAAGAGAAGTTTTCCGGAACCATGGAATTCTTAATGACCACCCCTACGACAAATACTACAATTGTTCTTGGTAAATATTTGGGCAGTTTAATATTTTTCACTTTTATTATTGGATTAACAATGAGCTATTATTTTATTATCGAATTTTTTGGCCATCCTGAAGGGTTGGCTACATTGGCAGGATATTTGGGTCTTTGGTTAGAAGGTGCTTTGTTTATTGCCATTGGTATATTGGTTTCTTCATGGACCAAGAATCAGATTATCGCTGCGATAAGTTCTTATGCAATCTTGTTTTTTCTGTATTTCTCAATAAACTTTATCAAGTATTTCAGTGGTACAGCAGAGATCTTAATTCGATATATCGGCACATGGAGCCATGCCCAGAACTTTGCTGTAGGGCTTATCACTATGACGGATTTGGTGTATTACGTAAGCGGCATCCTTATTTGTATTGTATTTACAAGACTTAGCATTGAGAATCGATTATGGCGCTAAAGAAAAAACTCATAAATCTCCCATTGTTATTCGGCTTGGGGGCCCTTTGTCTTTTATATGGCCTTGGAGTGATTTATATAGAAAATCATTTTAGCAAGCCAACCGTTATTATTTCTTTAATCGGTTTAGCCTGTATTCTGGTTTGTTTTCTTGAATTAAGGAAATTTGCCCAAAAATCAGCGATTGTTTCTCAATGGCAAAAATATGCCTTCATTGCGCTTATAATTGTTTCCCTTTTGGCCCTTCTCGTTGGAATTAACTATTTATCCTATCGGTACAATGTACGCTGGGATATAACTAAAGCCAAACAACATACCTTAACAAAAAGTACTTCCACAATTATTAAGGGCATCGGGCGGGAAGTTAAAATAGTAGCCTTTTATGTGGGAATACCGCCAAACTATTTAGAAGATTTGTTTAGAGAATATGAAAGGTGCTCTGATGGAAAAATTAAAACTGAAATCATTGATCCTGTCGTGCAGATTGGCTATGCGGCTCAATTCGGCAGCGTAATAAGCGGAGAAGAAAGAAAGGTTATAGTTATTTCTGGGAGTGAACGCAAGGATATTGATTTTACAGATCAACTGTTACGTGAAGAACAATTAACTAATGCCATTATCCAGGTGGCAAGAGATAAACGTAGTATTTACTTTTTAACCGGACACGGAGAATATGATGTTTCTAATGAGGACGATAATGGCTTGAGCATTCTAAAGAGAATATTAACTGCCAATAATGTAGAAGTGAAAACGGTGATGTTGGGCACAAAAAAGGAGATTCCGGATGATTGTGATGTTCTTATCGTTGCCGGGCCCAGAAACCCGCTAACAAAAGAAGAGGAAGAAATTATCAAGGAGTATTTAGAGAATGGGGGAGATGCTTTTTTTCTAATTGAAAATACCCCTATCTCCACGCCCGATAAACCGCTCACAGAAGAAGAAAAGCGTAAAAATCCCGCCTTAAATGCCATTCTTAAGGATTGGGGAATAAGGGTTGTTGATGATATTGTTGTAGATTTATCTAATCATATCGGCCAGGATGTAGGATGTCCGGCTACCTGCAATTACCCGCCGCACAAGGCGATTGTTAAAAATTTAGATTATACCTTTTATATTCGTCCCCGGTCAATTTCGATTTTAGAGAATCGACGCGAATCAGTTAAGGTGGCCCCATTGGTTTTAACCGCATCAGAAAAGGATAGCTGGGGCGAAACTGATAAAACTCTCAATGTCAAATTTGACAAAGGCATGGACAGGCCCGGGCCTATCCCAATCGCAGTTGTTATCTGGGAAAAAAAGAAAGAAGATGAACTTTCCGATACCCGCATAGCCGTCTTTACCGATGCCGACTTTTTGTCGAATACTTTTATCGAAAAATATAGCAATGCTCAAATGGGGTTAAATACTATTAGTTGGCTTTCGGATTTGGATTACAAGATTTTTGTTGATCAAAAAGAGATTGAATTCGAGCGGCTTGATTTAACGAGCAAGCAAAAACGCATCGTGGTTGTTATTCTTTTTGTTATACCTTTTCTTATTGCTGTTGGGGGGATAATGATATGGCTCAAGGAAAAGAATTGAGGTAGAAGTAAACTGAAATAGTTACACAAGAGAGTTTTAGCATTGCGAGATATATGGAGAAGTTACTATCGGAATATAAGAAAAATAAAAAACATATAAAAAAGAGGCTTAGAAAATTTAGAGATTTATATGACAGCAAAGACGAAAATATATTTGCCGAGTTATGTTTTTGCTTATTAACACCTCAATCGAGGGCGGTTTATTGCGATAAGGCAATTAAGGACTTAGAAAGAAAAGGATTACTTCTAAAAGGTTCAAAACGCATTATAAAGACCCAGCTTAAAAGGGTTAGATTTCCGAATAATAAAGCCTCTTATCTTATTGCAGCGAGAAGGATTTTTAGAAACGGTCAAAACTTTGATATAAAAAGCAAACTTAATACGGATGATATATTTAAAACGAGAGAATGGTTTGTAGCGAACGTAAAGGGTTTGGGATACAAAGAAGCAAGTCATTTCTTGCGTAACATAGGCCTTGGCAAGGATATTGCTATACTTGATGTACATATTTTAAGAAATCTAAATAAATACGGAGTTATAAAGAAAATATTTCCTTTAGCTACCAAAAAGGCATACCTTAATATTGAGAATAAAATGAGAGCATTTTCGCAAAGGATAAAAATTCCTCTTGAAGAATTAGATCTTTTATTTTGGTCTATTGAGGCAGGTTTTATTTTTAAATAACCTGCTTGGCTTTATCGAGTTAAAACAGGCAAATGAGCGAGACACGGAAATTTAAATGTATTTCGATTTTTATAAAATAAGGAGGTGGGTATGGCAGTAGAAAAA
>CAYUDR010000084.1:0-5318 GCA_964443705.1 uncultured Planctomycetia bacterium
TTTCTATTTTTTGTATTTTTTTTACAAAAGTCGCGCACGGAATATTGAGATGTTCGGCAATCCCGGGCCCAACCTGTGCTGTATCGCCATCGGTGGCTTGTTTGCCACAAATAATCAGATTATATTTACCGATCTTCGAAATGCCCATGGAAATGGTATAACTGGTAGCCAATGTATCTGCCCCGGCAAAACTGCGGTCAGAAAGTAATACAGCCTCATCTACTCCCATAGCTATAGCCTGCCTAAGTGCTTCTTCGGCCTGAGGCGGACCCATGCTTAAAGCCGTAACTTTAGCTGGTATCCTTTCTTTAATTCTTAATGCTTCCTCAATAGCATAGGTATCAAATGGGTTAATAATTGAAGTCACCCCTTCTCTGATTAAGGTATTTGTCTCGGGGTCTATCTTGACCTCAGTGGTTTCGGGAACCTGTTTGATACAAACAATAATATTCATAATTGATTAGAAATAAGTAGTTAGGGGTAAGTAGTTAGAATTTAGGGAAAAAATTTACCTAACTAAATCCTGAATCCTAAATCCTATCTTACTTTCTTTTTTTGGCTTCCTTAAGGACTCCAAGCGCAATAATACTACGTTGAATTTGATTGGTGCCTTCGTAAATCTGCGTTATCTTGGCATCTCTCATATATTTCTCTATTGGGTAATCTTTCATATAACCATAACCACCGAAAATCTGAACGGCATCTGTAGTAACACGCATAGCTGTGTCGCTTGCAAATAATTTAGCCATGGCCGATTCTTTGGCTACCTTGGTATTGCCTGCATCTACCTCTCTGGCTACTGAATAAACAAGGGCCCTGGCAGCCTCTACTTGCGTGGCCATATCTGCTATCATAAACTGGATACCCTGAAAACCGGAAATACTTTTTCCGAACTGTTTTCTTTCTTTTGAATATTCAACGGCTAAATCAAGTGCGCCCTGGGCAATGCCCACTGCCTGCGCAGCGACACCAGGACGCGAGACATCAAAGGTTTTCATGGTAATTATAAATCCCATACCCTCCCTACCGAGCAGGTTTTCTTTAGGGATTTTGCACTCATTAAAAATAAGTTCTGTGGTAACAGAAGCCCTGATGCCCATTTTCTCTTCCTTTTTGCCAAAGGTAAAACCTGGCGTATCTTTTTCTACGATAAAACACGAAAAACCTCTTGCCCCTTTTGTCTTATCAGTCATAGCTACAATGGTATAAATATCAGCCACGCTTCCATTAGTAATAAAATGCTTGGTGCCATTTAATATATAAGAATCACCGTCTTTTTTGGCAGTAGTGCTAACGGCTGAGGCATCACTCCCTGCTTCGGGTTCTGTTAATCCAAAAGCCGCTAAATTTTTTCCACTGGCCAGACGCGGCAAATACTTTTTTTTCTGTTCCTGGTTTCCAAACAATAACATAGGTATCGTGCCCAAGGCGCTGGCGGCATAGCATACCGCTATACCACCGCAAGCTTTAGAAAATTCTTCGGTGGCAATACATAACTCTAATACTCCTCCGCCGGTTCCTCCATATTCTTCTGGGAGATATACTCCGAAAAGATCACTATCGGCTATTACTTTCATTATCTGAGTCGGAAACTCTCCTTTCTTATCAAGCTCGCCAGCTACCGGCCTAATTTTTTCTTCTGCAATCTGACGGCATAAATCACGTACCATTTTCTGTTCTTCGGTCAATAAATAATCCATAATATGCCTCCTTCAATGAGATCCCAAACCCAGCACTTATTTGACAACAAAGTAAGCTTTTAAATAAATAACTTGTATTCGAGTTAATAAAAAATTATCTTACTACGCACTCAAATAAGTGCTGGGTAAATTCAGCTATACAACTTACGTTCGCTTTTAGCTCCGTAAGTTGTGTCTTCATTTAAATTTTTTTAAAACTAAAATGGCATTGTGGCCGCCGAAACCAAGAGAATTGGTAAGCGCAACTTCAATCTCTAATTTTCTGGCTGTATTGGGAACATAATCTAAGTCGCAATCGGGATCTGGATATTGGTAATTTGTAGTGGGTGGGATAATACCTTCTTTTATAGCCAATGAGGTCGCTACAAACTCAACACCACCAGCAGCACCCAAGAGGTGTCCGGTCATGGATTTAGTGGAGCTAACGGCTATTTTTCGGGCATATTTCTTAAAAACCTTTTTTATAGCCAGAGTTTCTACTTTGTCATTTAACTGCGTGGATGTCCCATGAGCATTTATATAATCTATTTCTTCCGGATTGACACCGGCGTCCTCAAGGGCACAGGTCATAGCCATAGCCGGACCGTTGGCTTCGGGATCCGGTGCAGTAATATGATAAGCATCTGAGTTCATGCCGTAACCAACGAGCTCGGCATAAATATTTGCCTTCCTTTTGATGGCATGAGAAAATTCTTCCAGAATAACAATACCACAGCCTTCACTCATTACAAAACCATCCCGTTCTCTGTCAAAAGGACGACTGGCTGCCTGCGGCTCATCATTTCTAGTTGAAAGAGCCTTCATTTGACAAAAACCCGCCAGCCCCAAAGGAGTAATGCAACTCTCTGTGCCGCCGGTTACCATAATATCGGCTCTATTTAATTTAATTATACTAAAAGCATCTCCGATGGCATGATTTCCGCTTGCACAGGCAGTAGCCACACTTATGTTAGGACCTTTAAGGCCAAAAAATATGGCAATCTGCCCAGAAGCCATATTTACAATCAACATAGGGATTAAAAAAGGTGAAACCCTGTCCGGACCTTTGGCGAGCAAAACAGAATGTTCCCGTTCAATAACCCTTAAGCCTCCTATACCTGAACCTACCAATACGCCAAAACGGTAAGGATCTTCCTTTTCTATATTTAGGCCTGAATCCTTTAAAGCCATAGAGGCGCAACTTACGGCATATTGGACAAACTTATCCATGCGCCTTGCTTGTTTGGGAGGAATTATATCAGTTGCATTAAAGTTCTTTACTTCACCTGATATCTGGGAGGGATATTTTGAACAATCAAAACTTTTCAAGTGGTCGATTCCACTTTTACCTTCAAGAAGAGCTTTCCAAAAATCTTGCTTTGTGTTGCCAACCGGAGAAATCACGCCCGCACCAGTGACAACCACCCGTCTCTCGTTCATAATTAGATTATATTCAGGTTATGATTTAGTTTTTTTCTCAATGTACTTAATAGCATCGGCGACAGTGGTCATCTTCTCGGCATCTTCATCAGGAATTTCTATATTAAACTCCTCTTCCAGTGCCATAACCAATTCTACAGTATCAAGGGAATCTGCTCCTAAATCATCAACAAATGAAGATTCGGGTTTGATTTCTTCTAATTTCACGCCTAATTGTTCGGCGATAATTTGCTTAATTTTTTCAGCTATTTCTGCCATTTATTTCTTCCTCCTTTTTTAATAACGATATAATTTATAGAACGAAGTGAATATAAATTATTATTGGAATTAAATCCGCCTCAGGCGGATAAATTTAGACATAGAACTTAGTCTTCCTTTGGTCGTCTAAGTTCTGTCTTCACTTACATTAACATGCCGCCATCTACTGTAATTACTTCTCCGGTTATATAATCAGAAGACGGGCTGGCCAGAAATAAAGCCAGACTGGCAACATCAGCAATTGAACCAAAACGCCTGAGGGGAATCTCTTGAAGCATCTTCTTCTTCACGTCCTCAGGCAACTTAGCTGTCATCTCTGTCTGTATATAACCAGGAGCAATGGCATTTACATTTATGCATCTGGAACCTAATTCCTTTGCCAGAGATTTAGTCATACCGATAACACCGGCTTTGCTGGCTGCATAATTTGACTGCCCCGCATTGCCCATTAAGCCGATGATAGAAGCAATGTTTATTATTTTACCCTTCTTTTGCTTCATCATAGCCTTGGAAACAAGCTTGGAGCAATTAAATGTTCCTTTTAAATTAACATTTATAACTAAATCCCAATCTTGCTCACTCATTCTTACTAAAAGAGCATCTCTGGTTATCCCAGCATTATTGACAAGTATATCAATTTTTTTTGATTTGTCAAGAATAATATCAACCATTTTTTCAACTTCTTTTAAATTAGCCACATCAACTACAAATCCTTCGGCTTCTCCGCTAATGCTATTTATTTCTTCTTTAGCTGCTTTTAAATTTTCGCTGGATACGTCACAGATATTGACAATGCATCCTTCTCTGGCAAACTTAAGTGCTATTTCCTTGCCAATCCCTCTTGCTCCTCCGGTTATAAGGGCAACTTTTCCTTCGAGTATCCTTGAACACATAATTTACCTCCTTCAATGAGTACATAATTTACGGAACAAAGTGAACGTAAATTATACGTGCGAATTGAATCCGCCTTAGGCGGATCAAATTTATTTAACTTTTTTTAGCCACACAAACTCGATTTTTACCCTGCTTTTTAGCCAGATACAAGGCGCGGTCGGCGGCTTTTATCAAAGTTTCAACTTCTCTTGCATCATCAGGAGCAATAGACACGCCTATGCTGATAGTAAAACTTACTTTTTTACTTTTAGAAATTAAAATACCTGAGTTTTGCACGGCCTTTTTCAGCCTAAAAGCCACTTTTTTTGCCTGCTTGGGACCGGTTCTGGGCAGAAGAGCCACAAATTCATCCCCCCCATATCTGGTAAGTAAATCTATGCTCCTAAGGTTTTTTAAAGCCAGATTGGCAAAACATTTCAGAATTCTATCTCCAGTTTGATGGCCGTAGGTATCATTGAGGGATTTAAAATTATCTATATCTAATATCAATAAAGATAATTTATCGTTAAATCTTTCAGTCCTTTTTAGTTCTTCCAGTAAACGTTGTTTTAAAAATCTATAATTATATAATTCTGTCAAGCCATCTCTAACAGATAAAGCCTGTACTTTTTTAAACAGCTGCGCATTTTCAATTATAAGCGCTGCCTGATTGGACAAGGACTTTAGGGCATCCTTATCTTCATCTGTTATAATCTGGCGGCTAAAAATATTATCTACAACCAAGATGCCAAGAATTCTATTTTTAACTTTCAAAGGCATAAAGAGAAGGAGTTTTGAAATTTCCTCTTCAATCAATTTATTTTCTCTTCCCAGTGCAATTTCTACCAGCCGATTGCCTTTCTCTCTCATGGAGTAACTTTCCTTTTCTATTTTTTCTACAATACCTCTCATATCAACAGACATATAGCCGCATATTATCTCCTTTTTGTCGTCTTTTAGATAAACCTTGGCCCTATCAAATTTTAAGTCATTGACGCAACTATCTAAAATCATACCTAAAATCTCTTTTAACTTTAAGGTGCTGGTAAGAGAACCGGCGATTTTGCA
>CAYUDR010000085.1:0-5259 GCA_964443705.1 uncultured Planctomycetia bacterium
ATATCAGCTTTTTTAGTCACCATCTATGGAATTTATCAGTATTTTTGGGGTTTTGAGATTTTAAGAGAGCAGGTTGAGCATATCCACCCCGATTTTTTGAATATAGAAGATTTTAAGAAGAGGCTTTTTGAAAATAGAATTTATTCTACCTTCGTTTACGCACCGGCATTAGCCGGTTTTCTCTTAATTACTATTTCGGTAACTATTAGTTTTGTGTCGCTGTATTTTAAAAAGGCACTCTCTATTTTTTTATATGTTTTTTTAAGTCTACAAATATTTGCTCTTTTTTTAACTTTTTCAAAAGCCGGCTTTTTGCTGTTTTTTGTGATACTTTTATTTTTTGCATATCTTATGCGCGCAAAAGCGCAAATGAGGATTGTGTGTTGGACTATTGTAGCATTTTTATTGTTCTTTAATATATTTCTCCTGCTTGCACCAGCAGACTTTCCTACTTTAGAAAATTTTAAAAGTTCTTATAATTACCGCCTGGGGCATATTAGAGCGGCCTTAACGTTATTGAAGATAAGGCCTTTATCTGGTTTTGGTTTGATGACTTTTGGTTTATCTTCCACCAAGGTTATATCTCCTGTGGATAAAGAAACTCAATATGTCCATAATAGTTATCTGCAAATTGCACAAGAGGTAGGCATCTTGGGCATAGGGGCGCTGATTGGTTTTTTTATTTTTTATTTTAAGAATTTTATTCCCTATGTAATAAAAAGAGTCAAAAGTGATAAAATATTAGTATTAGCCGGCGGCATCTTAACGGGAATTGCGGCTTTCTGTCTTCATAGTGCGGTGGATAATGATTTTTATTTCGCACAAATTTTAATGAGCGTTTTTTTTCTTATGGGCGCAGTGGTGAGTTTTTGTCAGTTAGACTGGCCATTATTTTCGAAAAGAATAAGGTATTTAATTAAAATATTAGTTATTATTTTGTGCGTTTTTGGCATCATTTATTCTTATCTTTGTTTGCTCAGTTTTTATAATACCAGGCTGGCGGAGGCTGAGAGTGGTTTCAAGGAGAAGATAAAGCAATATTCATTAGCCCTGAAATCAAATCCATTTGACGATGCCATTTATTATAAAATAGCAAATCTTTACGAAGATAAATATAGAGAATTAAACGACAAAGAAGATAAAGAATTAGCTGAGAATTTTTATCAGCAGGCGATTGCATATAATAAAATGCTTGCTTTCTATCGCTATAGCCTGGGCAACCTTTATTTCTATTCTTATACAAAGTCAAAAAATAACGATTTATTGTCGCAGGCCATAGAACAGCTTGATAAGGCCATATACTTATATCCTGCTAAACCTTATTATCGCTTTTATGTGTCTAATCTCCTGCATATAGCCGGCGATGATAAAAGGGCCATAATAGAGCGAGAAAAGGCACAAGAACTTAAAAAAATTAAGGAGGCGAAATGAAGATATTGGTAATTCATGGACCCAATTTGCAGCTTTTGGGACAGAGAGAACCTAATGTTTACGGCAAAGTCACTATAAAAGAAATAAACACATCTTTAGAAAAAGAAGCCAAAAAGAGGGGCGTTAAGCTTGATATAATTCAATCTAACCATGAAGGCGAAATTGTGGACTTAGTAGGCAAGGCGGCTGTAAATAAATACAAAGCCATTCTCATAAATCCGGCTGCCTATACCCATACCAGCGTAGCTATACGCGATGCCATAGCCGGTTGCGGAGTGCCAACTATAGAGGTGCATCTTTCAAATATATTTTCGCGGGAAGAATTTCGCAGGACCTCTCTAATTGCGCCTGTGGTAGTGGGTATAATTTCCGGCTTTAGTAATTTAAGTTATTTAATGGGGCTTGAGTTTGCTATAAAAATGATAATCGCAGGGCATAAAAAGCATGCAAAAAGAGAATGATTTCTCAACCCGGGGAGGGCAAAGGCAAACTTATAATGGAGTTTGTTGGTAGAAGGCGAAAGCTGGCCAAAAGCTTAAGGCGAAAAAAGTTTGGCTGCATTCTGATTGGCAAAAAAGAAAATATATTTTATCTAACCGGACTCGATATCAACGAAATTCTTTTATCGGTTAGCGATACCGGCATTGCTACTATTTTTAGCGGCCCGCTTTATAAACTTGAGCTTTCCTTAGACGCGACCCGGGATATCAACTATAGGATTTATGAAAATAGGAAAATTCCCTTCTTTGAATTTGTGTCAGGGCACTTAAAGAAGGAAATTTTAGGAAGAAAAGCCATTGAAGACTCTTTTAGTTTTCATTCCGTCCTTAAGTTTAAAAAATATTTTCCGCATTTAAAAAGCATACATCACGCTATTGAAGACATAAGAGAGATTAAAGAAGCCCATGAGATAAATTTAATCAAAAAGGCAGCAAGGATTGGACATCTGGCTTTAAAACATATCCGCCTTAAGCTGAAGGCCAAAGAGACCGAAGAGGGCATAGCGCAGAAAATAGAAAAATTCGTTTTAGAACGTTGGCCTTCGAAAGCCAGTTTAGGTTTCAAGACCCTGGTAACTTCCGGCCCTCGTTTAGCTATACCGCATGGATTGCCGACTTCAAAAAGAATAAAAAAAAGTGAATGCGTATTAGTGGACCTTGGAGTTAAGATATTTGGCTATAATTCTGACTTGACAAGAATGCTAAGTGTAGGTAGAATAAGTAATAACAGCAAAAAAATTATTAGAATTGTGCATGATGCGCAACGTTTTGCCATTGAAAAAGTAAGACCTGGCATAAAAGCAAGCGTAATTGACAAGGCCGCCCGGGATTTTATCAGTAAAAAGGGCTATGCTAAATTTTTCATCCATGGCGTAGGCCATGGAATAGGCCTTGAGGTTCACGAGAGGCCTGTAATTTCTGCCGGTAGCAAAGAAAGTTTAAAAACCGGAATGATTTTTACCATTGAGCCGGGGATTTATATACCCGGTGGGGGTGGTGCGAGGGTCGAAGATATGCTTTTAGTGACAGAGAAAGGTTTTTTGGTTTTATAAAATGATAAATGCCAGACAGGTAAAATCCGGTAGAGTTATTAATCTGGGTGGAAAATTTTATGAGGTGATTAGTTATCAGCATGTTAAGCCAGGCAAGGGGCCTGCCTATATGCGGATGAAACTAAAAAGCATGAAGGACCAGACTATAATAGAAAAAACCTTTCGCTCTGAAGAAAAATTAAAACTTGGTTTTATAGAACAGAAAAAATTGGTTTTCCTTTACAACGACGATAAAACATACTTTTTTATGGATGCAGAGTCTTATGAACAAATTTCTGTTGCAATTGATAAAGTCACAAGTTTAAAGGGTCTGATAAAAGAAGGGCAGTTGGTTTCTGTGCGGGCATGTGAAACTAAAATTATCAGTATCGAGCTTCCGAATTTTATTTCTTTAAAGGTGGTTTCAACCGAAGGAGGCACAAAGGGAGATACTGTTAAAGCCGCCAACAAAAATGTACAACTGGAAACAGGAATGACTCTGTCTGTGCCCTTGTTCATACGAGTTGGTGATTTGATTAAGATTGATACCCGCAGCAGAAAGTATATAGGAAGAGACTAATCCATAGGGATGCCCTTTGAGGCACAAGTAGACCTTACTAATTCCTCTTAGGGAAGGGTCTAAAAGGCAAGGTTTGGGGGAATTAAAATGAATCTCAAAGAGATAAAAGAAATGATTCAACTGATGAATGAAAATAACCTTAATGAAATTGAATTAGAGAGAAATGGTCTAAAAATTAGACTTGTCAGGGGGTCGCAAGGCGTGGTGCAAGAGTTAGTCGAGCGAGCAGTCGGGGGAACCGATGCTTTGGGAGTTAAATCAAAAATTTCCAAAGAGACCGCCGGGCAGGAAGAGGAGAAATATATCCAGATTAAGGCACCCATGGTAGGTACTTTTTATAAGGCTGGGAGTCCGGATGCTCCTCCGTTTGTTGAATCAGGTAATACCATTAATGTGGGAGACGTGGTTTGTATTATTGAAGCCATGAAACTAATGAACGAAATTAAATCAGAAGTAAAAGGTAAGATTAGAGAAATTCTGGTTGAGAACGGAGAGCCCATAGAGTTTGGCCAGCCGCTCTTTTTAGTTGAACCTGAATAAAATTGGTGAGGAATGTTTTCAAAAATTCTTATAGCTAATAGAGGCGAAATTGCCTTAAGAATAATTAGAGCTTGTAAGGAATTGGGCATCAGGACAGTTATTGTTTTTTCTGAAGCCGACAGGGATTCTTTACCGGTTAAATTGGCTGATGAGACTATTTGTATTGGTTTAGCTTCTTCTGCTGAGAGTTATTTGAATATACCAAGTATAATTAGTGCAGCTGAAATAACGGATGTTGAAGCCATTCATCCTGGCTACGGTTTTTTGGCTGAAAATGCGCATTTTGCCGAAATCTGTGAATCGTGTCAAATAGGTTTTATCGGACCTCGCCCGGAAAATATTCGGTTTATGGGAGATAAGATGGCGGCAAAAAAGGCCATGAAAAAAGCCGGCTTGCCTATTATTTCAGGGAGCGGCGATTTAGTTAAGGAAAAATCCGAAGCCTTAAAAGTTGCTGAAAAAATAAAATATCCGGTTATAATTAAAGCCGCAGCCGGGGGCGGGGGCAGAGGCATGCGTGTTGCCCACAACGATATCAGTCTTGTCAGTGCCATGATTACAGCTCAGGCAGAGGCCGAAGCCGCCTTTGGTAATTCGAACCTTTATATAGAAAAATACATCGAGCGCCCCAGGCATGTTGAATTTCAAATTTTAGCTGACAAATATGGAAACATAATCCATTTAGGCGAAAGAGATTGCACTATTCAAAGAAGACATCAGAAGCTAATGGAAGAATCCCCCTCTCCGGCTTTAAATAAAAAATTAAGGCAAAAAATGGGGGAACTGGCTATTAAAGGTGCCAAGGCCGTAAATTATCTGAATGCCGGAACTATAGAATTTTTGCTTGACGAAAATAATAAATTTTACTTTATGGAAATGAATACCAGGATTCAGGTAGAGCATCCTGTAACTGAGATGATTTATGGTGTTGATTTAATAAAGGAACAAATTCGTATAACCGCAGGCGAGAAGCTCTCCTTAACTCAGGATGAAGTAAAAGCTGTCGGTTGTGCTATAGAATGCAGAATTAACGCCGAAGACCCGGAAAATGACTTTATTCCCTCGCCCGGAAAAATCGAAAAATGTATTTTACCGGGAGGTCCGAATCTTAGAATTGACACCCATATTTTTCAGGGTTATAGCATCCCACCTTTTTATGATTCGATGGTAGCCAAGT
>CAYUDR010000086.1:0-5252 GCA_964443705.1 uncultured Planctomycetia bacterium
TTTATGATAATATTCTTGTATCGCTTTCTGGTATTTTTCTGATTTAAAATCCCCGTTTTTTTCACATTCTTTTATGGCTCGCTGCGTTGCTTCAGGTAACCCATTTAAGTACGCGCGCTGGTCTTTTATCCATCGCGAGATGCTGAGAGCCGGCCCGGCTAAAACCAAGCTTTTTATGCCGGTTGCCTTCCCGGTCAGCATATATTCGACAGCGAGCATTGTTCCCCAGGATTGACCCAGGACATGCATGTTTTCCAGCTTAAGGAACCGTTTAACCCGGTCAAGCTCTTCCACATAATATTCTACCGTCCATAAACTTTTATCTTTAGATCTATCAGAATTCCCGCAACCCAGTTGGTCATAAAATATAACCGGCCTTTCGTCAGCAAGAGCGCCGAGGCCTTCTAAATAGTCGTGTTGAATACCCGGCCCGCCATGCAATATAAGAAGCGGGGTCCCGCTTTTTTCTTCCCCGATGATCTTATACCAAACCTTGCCGCCCGTGCCCTTTATATAACCAGTCTTCACGTTTTATTCCTACTTCTTGCCCGACCTTAACGGTTTATGGCATTCAAATACAACAACTCCCGGCTGTTTCAGATAGCCATTCCAAAATTGAGATCCGAATTTTTCGATCCCCTTTTTTGAGACTTTTATACTACACCACTTGATATCCTTAAAGCCGGCGGCGGTTAAAGCCTCTTCGTAGGTCTTTTTCATCCAATGATAGTTATCAAAAATACATACCGGTTTATTGTCTTCGTATAATGTGATTTTTATAACTTTTCCGTCTTTAAGAGGGCCTTCACAAGTCCTGGTAACATCATATTTTTTGTCCAGTTGCAACGGTTTATCAGGGCTGCTGTTTAAACCTACAAACCTTCCTCCATCCTTAATATTGGCATGGATATTCTGGGTTTAGAGAGGGGTTTTATAGCGGATTACTGGGGTGGTAAGAGGCAAAAATGGTCGCTGTCCCTATTTTTTGTCCCTATTTTTTTCTATTTTTTGAAAATCTCTGCCTTGCTCCTCCATTCATAACCGCTATTCCAAATATCTTTTATCATTTAATTTGTCATTAAAAATTAAAAAGTCTGGGGTGGCTGAGGGGACTTGAACCCCCGGCCTCTTGAGCCACAGTCAAGCGCTCTAACCAGGCTGAGCTACAGCCACCATTAAGGTACTTCAGTGTCTATCCGCTTATGGCGGACTCAACGTCGCTTTAGTATCAAATTTTCTTTGAAAATTTGGCACGCCCGGCAGGATTCGAACCTGCGGCCCTCTGCTTAGCATCCAGCATTAAGTTACCTTAACCATCCCGAATATCTTCGGGACTTGCTGGCTGGACTATGTCTTCACCATCTCAGGTGTGCAGCGTATAGTCTCTGAGGACTCTCACTTCAGCTCCAGGTAGTCATTAAACCGTTTCACATATTTCTTCTGGTTATTTGCAGGATTATCAAAACGTATGGCTTTCGGACAATCAGAGCTATTTGCGACATAAAGAACAATGTCTTTTTCAGGACAATAAATCGCATAATAACTAAATTCTTCCTTTGAATAATGTCTAATGTGCGTGCCATTCTTATCAGCCCAACTCGTTCTAAAGGCAACAGCAACTGTTCCATTCTTTTTTAAACTTGCATACTTTACTTGCAATTTAAACACCTTTCCATTTTTAGCAACCGTAACAATATCATATGGTTGATGTTCAGATAAAGGTATGCATGGAACATATCCTTTTGTTGTTAAATCAGCAATAACCTTAGTTAGGCCAATATCAGCTTTGAACTTTGTGTGGTGCAAATTTCACCTCCTTATCCTGCACAATAACCTTTTTGACTACCTGAAGCTCTCGTGGTTGCCTGCAAATTGCCCAATAATTTATTATTGGGGATTCTTGCATACAGCTGCATCCACTCTATACGTTCCTTTTCCGTATAGAGGCTCCTATTGAAGGCAGATGCTCTATCCAACTGAGCTACGGGCGCATTTTTGAATTATAAATAATAAAGAACAATTAAATTGGTCGGGGCGAGAGGATTCGAACCTCCGACCTCCTGCTCCCAAAGCAGGCGCGCTAAACCAAGCTGCGCTACGCCCCGATTACTTCTTTAAAAAAATAATACCTCACCTTCGAACACCACTTACAGATTAACCTCTTAAGTTGCAAAATATTATAACAAATTGACGCTCTAAAAGTCAATTGTATTTGAAAATTCTTTTGGCTTAAGAGCTTGCTAATCCGGCTTATTTTAAGTATAATATTAGAAAATAATCATGAAAAAGCAAACAGTCTATAAAATTCTCATAATCACCATACTTATAGTATTATTTCTTGGCGGCATGGCGGTTTTTCTGAATAATTACCTCTTGCCTGTAAAGCTTAATGCTTTCCTGCAAAACACCCTTACAGATGCACTAGAGAGGCCTGCCTATTTCGAGAAAGTCGGTTTTAATATCCTTAAAGGCGTGGTTATCAGTGATATAACAGTTTTTCAGACGCAGGAGAAAAAAGAAGTCTTTTTTAAGGCCAAGAGTGTCAGTTTTAACCCCCTGCTTCTGCCCCTTATTAATAAAAAAGCGGTCATAACACAGCTTGCCATAGACGGGTTAAATATTAAGCTTGAAAGAAACAAAGATGGTAAGTTGGACGCGCTTGAAGCGCTTAGTTCTAAACTTAAAATTCAAAACCAGGAAAAATTTTCAGTTATCCTTACAGATTTTACGCTAAAAAATTCAACTATTACGCTAGAAGACCATTGGTTTGAAGAACCCCAAACTACTGTTTTTGAAAATGTCAATGCGCATGCCCGCCTTTCCCTCCCGTCTAAAGTAAAATTTAAGTTCAACAGCGCCATAAAAGACAAAGCCAAAAATATCTCTCTAAAAGGGGCCTACTATTTCACTAATCAATCTCTTAACTTGAACTTAAACTGCCTTGATTTCAATTTCCATAAATTTTCTCCCTACTTTGAGGATAAATTCACACTCCCAATTGAAAACGACATCACAGATATTGCCGCCGGCATTACCCTTGATTCTAATAAAAAATTAACTATCGACGGAACTATCTACATTAACAAGGTGCAAATTAGCATGGTGTCACTAACTTTATATGGCGACCTGGTAATAAGGGGCGGGGTAACTTACGACTTAAAAAATAAGACACTGGACAAAGCCAAAGGTTTTATAGTTCTAAGAAACAATAATATAAGAGGCGTGCTCTATATTGATAACCTGGAAAATATCGAGGGAAAAATCAATTTTACCAAGGAAGGGTTATTCATCGAAGAATTGAATGCCAGGACAAAAGGTATATCTTTCACCTGCGAGGGATATTTTAAAAACTTTAACTATCCCGAGCTCAAACTCGCCATTAAATCAGACCTTAAATTACAGGAAGCCATCGGCCAATTATCGCCTGCTTTCAGAGAAAAACTTAAAGACATTGAAATAAAGGGCGACACTGTTCTGTGCCTTAACGTTGACGGAACACTTAAGGAATTCTGGAGTCTCGATTTTGCAGGTAGCGTTGAATTAACGGATGTGGTAATCAAAAGTATCAAACCTCCTGTTGAAATTAAAAATATACAGTCGAAAGTTAATTTCACCAAAGATGAGATTACCATTGATGTTTCAAGCATGGAAGTCAAAGATGCTACATATTCCGCCATGGCTAAAATGACTGATTTTAAGCAGCCGCTTGTCGATTTTAAATTAAGTTCAGATAATATTTTTAGTACCGGAAAAGTGAAATTTTCTCAACAGACAGCGCAATTTGAAAATATAAGCGGAAAATATAAAGGTGTGGATTTCGAGCTTTCAGGACAAGTCTATAATCTCACAGACCCGGTCCTAAACATATATGTTAAATTAAGTTCATCTATAGAAAATTTAAAAAATGCCGTTCCTGAATTCAAAGATAAAATAGAAAAGTTAAAACTCGCAGGCAAAATAAATTCCAGTGTTTATTTTGAGGGTAAAGCCGCTAATCCCCTTGATGGCTTTGCAAAAATAAATGCCTCTTCGCCGCAAGTTGGGGTGGAAGGTTTAAAAATTAACGCAGTAGAGCTCGACGCCCAGCTAAAGGATAAAAAAATATCTATCAATGAACTAAACGGAAATCTTTACGACGGACAGTTGAATTTTAACGCTACGAACAACTTTAAGAATCCAAAACAACCGCGTTTTGAAGCAAACCTGGGCCTCTCTAATGTCAATTTAAATAAATTAGTGAAAGATACCGAATTAAAAGATAAAAAAATTAAAGGCACAGGCGCCCTAAAGTGCTCTCTGGAGGGAATTTTAAATAATATCAACTCTTTTAAGGGTTCCGGCTGGATTACCTTAAAAGACGGCTATTTGTGGGAAATGCCACTTCTAAAAAAATTAGCTGGTTTTATTAATATCCCGGAGCTGGAAAAGGTGGTTTTCACGGATGCCTCCGGTAATTACCAAATACAAAACAGCCGTCTTACCACCGAAGATTTAACGCTCTTAAGCAAAAATGTAACAATGACAGGCAAGGGAGCTTTGGGATTTAACAGCGGCCTTGATTTTTTTATAGAAACACAGTTTTCTGAAGAATTCTATAAGGCCATGGCTGAGAAGGGGCTCGTGGCGCCTATCTTTTTAGAAATTTTAGCTAAATATGCTCTGCGTACACAGCTAACAGGCACATTGCAAAAACCAAAATTTAGAGATATGCCCATTCCTATCGAAGATATCTTAAAAGAAGAATTTCTTAAAGGGTTTGAGCTAAAAGAAGAATTTCTTAAAGGGCTTGAGAAGATTTTTAAATAATCTCCATTAGAAAATTTCCCTGCCTGTCTGGCAAGTAGTTAAATTTTCCAAATAATTTATTTTTTTCTTTTAACCCTACCTTGAAATGACGGAACATTTTCTAACGGGGTAAATTTGGCTAAAAATTTTTTAGCTCTCAAAAGTGCCTTTGCTCTGTGGCTGATTTTATTCTTCACTTCGGGGCCGAGTTGAGCAAAGGTTTTTTTGTAGCCGGTAGGAATAAAGACAGGGTCATAGCCAAAACCGCAGCTGCCACGCCTGGAGTCGGTGATATAGCCGCTAATAGCGGCCCTGATGATTTTAAGAATTTTACCCTCCCAGGCAATGGCGATAGCACAGATAAAACGCGCCCTTCTTTTTCTTTCAGGCACGCCTTTTAATAGCCTAAGTAATTTCTTATTGTTTTTTAAGTCATTAGCGCCTTTCCCCGAAAATCTTGCAGAAAA
>CAYUDR010000087.1:0-5157 GCA_964443705.1 uncultured Planctomycetia bacterium
GGCCGTGATGTGCGCTTCTACGGGCAATACTTCCGCTTCTGCTGCCGCTTATGCCGCGCGTGCTAAAATTAAGTGTTTTGTCTTAATACCCCAAGGAGCCATTGCTCTGGGGAAATTGGCTCAGGCCTTAATTCACGGCGCTAAAGTAATTGCCATAAAGGGCAACTTTGATGATGCGCTTTCGTTAGTCAGGAGTATAACCGAAAAATATCCCATAACTTTAGTTAATTCGCTTAATCCCAATCGTATAGAAGGGCAAAAGACGGCTGCTTTTGAAATTTGCGATGATTTAGGTTGCGCACCTGAATTTCATGTTATACCTGTTGGAAACGCAGGCAATATCACCGCTTATTGGAAGGGCTATAAAGAATATAAAAAGAAAGGGAAGACAAAGAAGTTACCTGTTATGATGGGTTTTCAGGCCGAGGGGGCAGCTCCTATTGTAAGGAGGCATATTATAAAAAATCCAGAGACCATTGCCACAGCTATTAGGATTGGCAATCCGGCCAGTTGGAAAAAAGCGGAATTTGCCCGAGATGAATCTAAAGGCATAATTGATATGGTAACAGACAAACAAATTTTAGAAGCCTATAAACTCCTGGCCAACAAAGAAGGCGTTTTTGTCGAGCCAGCTTCAGCGGCTTCCGTGGCCGGTATGCTAAAAGTGGCTAAAAAAGGTTTTTTTAAAAATTGTTTTTCAGGTAAACCCTATAAAATTGTATGCATCTTAACCGGCCATGGCCTTAAAGACCCGGATAGAGCAATAGCTATAGCCAAAAAGCCCGAAGTTTTACCGGCAAAGTTAGAAGCTGTGGTAAAGGCAATAGGATATTAATAGAGTTTAAAGCTCTATATGCAAATTATAGATTACAAATGAACCATTTTTATAAAAACTAATATACTGGAGAGATGAGAATGAAATATGCAATTTTGGTTGGCGATGGGATGTACGATTATCCTTTAAAGGAACTCGGCGGAAAGACTCCTTTGGGAGCAGCAAACATTCCTCATATGGACTTTATGGCCAGAGAAGGAATTTGCGGTATCGTTAAAACTATACCGCCCCATATGTCGGCGGGAAGCGATGTAGCCAATTTATCCATCTTAGGATATGATCCGGTAAAGTACTATACCGGCAGAGGTCCGCTTGAAGCGGCTAATCTAGGAGTTGAGCTAACAGACAAAGACTATGCTTTTCGTTGTAATTTGATAACAGAATCAGATGGTATTCTCGTTGACTATAGCGCCGGACATATAAGCAACAAAGAGGCTAAAGCCCTCATAAAGTTTATCGACCAAAAGCTTTCAAATGAATACATCAAATTTTATCCCGGCACTAGTTACAGAAATTTAATGAAAATAACTGTTGAAGAAGGAAATTTCACGCCACACTGTAAAGCACCTCACGACATAATGGGCAAGAAAATTAACCAGAATTTACCCACCGGCAAGGGGGCAAAGCTCTTAATTGATTTAATGGCAAAAGCAAAACAACTTTTGTTAAACCACGAGATAAATCAGGTCAGAGTTGACCTGCAAGAAAACCCGGCCAATATGATCTGGCTGTGGGGACAGGGCAAGGTTCCTAAGTTAGAAAAATTCTTTAAAAAATTTGGTTTAACTGGTTCAATAATTTCAGCCGTAGATCTTATTAAGGGAATTGGTAAAACTATCGGCCTTGAGGTAATTGAGGTTCCTGGGGCTACTGGTTATTATGATACCGACTATAGGGCTAAGGCTGAGTATGCCTTGCGGGCGCTTGAGACAAAAGATTTTGTTTTCGTGCATGTCGAAGCACCGGATGAAGCAGGACACTCAGGAGATTTAAGGGCAAAAATTAGCGCCATAGAAAATTTTGATTCGAAAGTGGTAGGTAAAATCTTTGAAGGTCTTAAAAGTAGAGGAGAGGAATTTAGAATTTTAGTTTTACCCGATCATGCCACCCCCATTTCACTTAAAACGCACACCGACGATCCCGTTTGTTTTGCTATTTACGGAAGCGGGATTTCCAAAGATTCAATTGAGGCTTTTAGCGAGAAATGTGCTAAAGAAAGTTCGCTTAGATTCAAAAGAGGGAGTCATCTATTAGAATTTTTCTTAAAAGGTCAAATAAAAACATGATTTAGCGAGCCCTGCAAGCAACACTTGAGTTTTAAAAACTTAAAAAGGTGGAAAGTAATTGTCTAAGTTAATTGTTCAGAAATTTGGCGGAACTTCTATAGCTAACGCAGAGTGTATCAAAAATGTAGCCAGAAGGATAGTTTCTTATAAAAAAAAGGGCTATGATATGGTGGTGGTTGTTTCGGCTCCCGGTGATGCCACCGATGATTTATTAAAATTGGCCCATTCTGTCAGCCATGACCCGACAGACCGGGAATTAGACGTGCTTTTATCTACCGGAGAGCAGGTTTCCATGGCTTTGCTTTCTATGGCGCTTAATGATTCAGGTTGTCGGGCTATTTCTTTTACCGGCGCTCAAGTTGGTATAATTACAGATAAAAGTTACACCAAGGCCAGAATTATTAATATTAACAGCAGAAGAATTAGAGAAGAACTAAAGAAAAAGAAAATTGTTATTGTGGCCGGCTTTCAAGGTATTAACCTTAAACAGGATATAACCACGCTGGGCCGCGGGGGCAGCGATATAACTGCTGTTGCCCTGGCTAAAAGCCTGGGAGCAAAAATGTGTGAAATCTACACCGATGTTGACGGCGTTTATACTGCAGACCCTCGAATTGCCAGAGAAGCCAGAAAAATTGATAGATTAAGCTACGATGAAATGCTGGAATTGGCATTTTTAGGAGCCCAGGTGATGCAATCCAGAAGTATTGAGGTAGCCAAAAAATTTAATATAAAATTATGTGTGAGAAGTTCTTTTTCCAGAAAAGAGGGAACTATAATTTGTGAGGAGGCTAAGTCAATGGAAGAGATACTGGTAAGCGGTGTGGCAGTTAATAGAAGTGAGGCTAAAATAACCATTTGCGATGTGCCGGATAAGCCAGGCATTGCAGCCAGGATTTTTAGGGAAATTGCAAGTGCTAACATAAACATAGATATGATAATTCAAAATGTATCTCATACGGGACGAACCGATATATCTTTTACGGTTGAAAAGGCGGATTTAAAAAAAGCGGTAAATATTATTAAGAAAATGGCTAAAAAAATCGGCGCCAAAAATGTATTAGAAGATAGAGATATTGCCAAAGTTTCAGTTGTGGGCGTGGGAATGAGAAGCCACTCCGGTATTGCAGCATCCATGTTTAAAGCCTTAGCCCAGAAGGGCATTAATATCAAAATGATATCAACTTCGGAAATCAAAATATCCTGCGTAATCAAAAAGAAAGACGCTGTTAAAGCCGTTAAGGCTATCCACAAAGTTTTTGGACTTGGAAAACCAATAGGAAAAAAGAAAGCCAAGTGATGCTGCAATTTATAGAACAAAGCGTTTGAGTGTTCAAAAGAAGAGGTAATAAAAATGAGAAAAGTTTTACTTTATGATACAACCTTGCGCGATGGAGCTCAAACCGAAGGCATATCTTTTTCTGTTGACGATAAAATCCGCATCGTTTTAGAATTGGACAAACTCGGAATACATTTTATCGAAGGCGGATGGCCCGGTTCCAATCCGAAGGATTTAGAGTTTTTTAAAAGAGTTTCGACCTTGCCTCTCAAAAATGCCCGGGTGGTTGCTTTTGGTTCTACCCGCAGATCGTTCATCAAAGCCAGGGTTGATAAAAATCTTAAGTATCTTTGTCGGGCCAAAACTAAGGTAGTAACTATTTTTGGTAAGAGTTGGGATTTTCATGTTAAAGGTGTCCTAAAAACAACGCTGGCTGAAAATATATGTATGGTCGGGGATACTGTTGATTATCTAAAATCACAGGGACTAAAGGTTTTTTTCGATGCCGAACATTTTTTTGATGGGTATCTTTCCAACCCGGAGTATGCCCTTAAAGTTATCCTGGCCGCTCAAGATGCCGGTGCCCAAGCGATAGTGCTTTGTGAAACCAATGGCGGCATGTTATTTAATCAGGTATCAGATATCGTTAAGAAGGTACGCCCTAAGATTAAAGTGGGGCTTGGAATACACGCACACAATGATTCAGGCATGGGTGTGGCCAATAGCATAGCAGCTGTTTTGGCTGGTTGTGACCAGGTGCAGGGGACTATCAATGGCATTGGAGAGCGCTGTGGCAATGCCAATTTGTGCACTATCATAGCCGATCTAAAATTAAAACTTAATATTGACTGCATAAATAGCAAAAATCTGAAAAAAATGGCTGAAATTTCAAGATTTGTGGCAGAAATTTGCAATCTTAAACAACAACCCAACCAACCCTATGTGGGTTCAAGCGCTTTTGCGCATAAGGGCGGGGTGCATGTCAATGCAGTGGTAAAGAAAAAACGCGCTTATGAACATATAAGCCCGGAGGATGTAGGCAATACGAGGCGTTTTTTGATTTCAGAATTAGCCGGGAAAACATCTATTCTTGTTAAAGCTAAAAATATACAACTTGATTTGTCAAAAGATACTCCTCAAACCAAGAAGATATTGAATCTGTTACAGAATTTAGAGCATAAAGGCTATCATTTTGAGGCTGCCGATGCCTCATTTGAACTTTTGATGCATAAGGCCATGGGCAAATATAGACGTTTTTTTGATTTAGAAAGTTTTAAGGTTGTAGTCGAAAAAAGGATTGATACTAAAACCAAAAAACCCAAACTTTTTTCAGAGGCGAGCATTAAACTTAAAGTTAAAGGTGTTCCAGAACATGCTGTGGCCGAAGGCGACGGACCGGTTAATGCGCTTGACAATGCTCTTAGAAAAGCCCTTTGTGATTTCTTCCCCAAGTTGAGCGAAATGCATCTTTCCGATTTTAAAGTGCGCGTTCTTGATGAAAAAGCAGGTACAGCTGCCAAGGTTAGGGTTTTAATCCAGTCTCAGGACAAAAACAATTCCTGGTCAACTATAGGTGTTTCGGAAAATATCATTGAGGCCAGCTGGCAAGCCCTGGCTGATAGTGTTGAATATAAGTTGTTCAAAGACACTAAAAAATAAAGAAAACAGAGAACAGAAGAAAAATGTATAGTAAATTTTATGACTTCTGTTTTCTAAAAAGCTGTTTTCTGACTTCTGACTTCTGAATTTTGTTTAAA
>CAYUDR010000088.1:0-5084 GCA_964443705.1 uncultured Planctomycetia bacterium
CCCGTATATGTGGATAATGTTACAGGAATAATGAAGAATTTTATGGATAGGCTTATTCCTCTCGGTGACCCACATTTTGAAAAAGATGAGCACGGGGAATGTTGTCATGTCGAACGATATAAAAAAACACCAAAATTCGTTATTATCTCTAATTGCGGCTTTCCGGAACAAAGCCATTTTCAGGTGTTACATTTATTCTTTAAGCGGGTTGCCAGGAATTTTCATACCGAGGTTATTGCGGAAATATACCGAGGCGGCGGAGCGTTATTGACAAACCCGAGCCTTAAACTCAGGCTATTTATAGAAAAATATAAACATGTGGTAAAAAAAGCAGGAAAAGAGGTGGTAGAGCAAATGAAGTTGTCGGAGGATACCCGCGCTCGACTCAACCAGCCGCTTATTCCAAGTAACAACTACGTTGATGAATATATCAAGTTAGGAAACAAAATGTGGGATAACCTGTTATCATAACTTAAAGCGCATCTTAAGTTTAATCCATTCCATTGCTCCCCCCTATATTTTTTTATACAAAATCAAGAAAATGTGCTATAATTGAAAAATCTTATAAGTGGAAATATAGAAGGTAGTTACTGTTATTACAAAATTAGATATGAATATGCTTAAAAAATACTATTTATTTCCCGGTTTTATAATCTTAGGCATTCTTCTCCTGTATTTTGTGGGCATGAACTCCATGGCCCTTACGGATCCCGATGAAGTTTTTTATACGGAGACTGCCAGGGAGATGCTTACCCATAAAAGTTTCCTTATTCCTCTTATTTTTGAAGAACCCCAGTTTGAAAAACCTCCACTGTTTTACTGGTTAATTTTGTTATCTTTTAAGGCTTTTGGAGTAGGCACACTCGCCGCCCGTTTCGTTACCGCCTTTTGCGGTACCATAGGCCTTTTGGGAACATACCTGTTTGTGAAGAAGATTTTTAATAAGGAAATTTCACTCCTGTCAACTTTGATTCTAGGGACCAGCGCTCTCTATTTCGGGATGTCAAGGTCTGCCATTACCGATATAACCTTTTCGGTAATGGTTGTTTTTACTCTCTACGCTTTTTATACATGGTATAAATTCAGAAAGAATATTTTTTTAGTTCTATTCGCCATATTTTCCGCCCTGGCGGTATTAACTAAAGGCCCTCTGGGCATTATCATTCCTCTTTTTACCATTTTTTTATTTTTACTTCTGTCTAAAGACCGCAGAACATTAAAGTCCTTTATATTTAATAGGTGGTGGTGGCTGTTTTTATTCCTGGCTCTTCCCTGGTATATCTATGTTTCTTTTAAATACGGCAAGAGTTTTATAGGAGAATTTTTTGTCCATAATAACTGGCACAGGATTTTGTATGCAGAACACAGAAGCATAGATCGCTGGCATTTTTACCCTTGCGTTATGTTGTGGGGCATTTTCCCCTGGACATTTTATTTATTGATGATGGGCAGGCATTTTAAAAAATATAAAACAGACTATTTATTCATTTTTTGCTGGATAGGCGCTGTGTTTTTAATGTTTCAATGTGCCCACTCTAAATTAGCAAGTTATATTTTGCCTTTATTTCCTGCGCTTGCTATAACTTTGGGTATTTCTTTAAGCTCTTTACAAAGAAAATATAAGAGATTAACGGTAAGTGGCATTTTATATATACTATTAGGGATAGGGCTGATTTTGCCCGCTCATTTTTTTGCCAGAGATTATCCTGATTTATATTTGCCGGTTATGAACAGTGCTTGTGTATTGGCGCTGGCTTTAATAATCTCGGGAGCTTTTCTGGTGAGAGATAAATTAAGAGGCGCTTTATTTATAACCTTTACGGGGTTTGTATTATTTATGCTGGTGCTTAGTTTTGGCGTCCCTCAAAAATTAGAGACCGCTTTTTGCGATAAAGATATGGTAAAAATAATATCAGAATATAATTATTCTAATAAGCCTGTTGTATGCAGTAAAATGTATGTGAGGGGAGTATATTTTTATACCCATAACCCTGTTTTGGTAATAGATTCAAGCCCGAAACCTTTCTGGAGCGAGCATCCTTTGAAAATAATAAGCAGTGATAAAGAAATATTAGAATTTTTTACAGATAAGGATTTAGTTTTGTGCGTGCTCGATGAGAGTGATTTAAGAAGAGTTAATAAAGTATTTAAAGAAAAAAGAATAAATACAATTGTTTCGCAAAATTTTGATAGATCGGTGATATTAAGCCGGAGACGCTAATTATGATTTATAATAAATTTTTATTTACGGGTGGTATTGAGAAACTAAAACCGAGGTGCTTAAGGGGGGATTATTAGATGAATTCAACTGATAGCCTTCTTATAATTGTGCCCCACCCGGATGATGAAATCTTGACTTGCGCAGGCCTTATTCAACAGGCAATAGAAGGTGGGGCCAAAGTTCATATCTTATATATTACAAATGGCAGCCATAATTTCATAAGCTTGCTCTATTACAAAATTTACTACAGAAAAGAGATTTTAATAAAAACCAGAAGAGAATTTGTAGAATTAGGAAGAATCAGGAAAAGAGAATCTATTGCGGCCTGTAAGCATTTGGGCGTTGGAGAGGAAAGCCTTACCTTTTTAGATTATCCTGATGCAGGTATTCTCAAAATATTCTCAAGGCATTGGGGTGAAGTGCCGGCCTATGTGGATAGTTTAAGCAGAAAGAGTTGTGTTGAAATAAATGGACAGCTAAATCCCTTAGCTTCTTATAAAGGCGAAAATATATTAAATGATATTAAAAAAGTGATACTTAAAACAAAACCTACAAAAATCTTTATTCCCACCTCATTTGATCGCCATGAAGACCACATCGGAACTTATCTTTTTTGTATTTTGGCTCTGGGAGAATTAAGGGGGAAAGTTGAACCTGTTAACTTTTTTTATTTAGCCCACAAGTATAAAAGGTCATTTCTGGATAGGTTTGATGTTGGGTGGTGTCAGAGGCTTAAAAACTCTTATGACGATGAATATCTTCATGAAAGCATGTATGTCAATCTTAGTGCTCGTCAATTAGAGAAGAAAAAATGCGCTATAGAAGAATTTAAATCACAGATGTATTGCAGGAAATTTTTATATTCCTTTCTTCAGCCCAGAGAACTGTTTGGTGTGTCTTTGTCTCCCGTAAACCTAAAAGAAAAAATGAAGTTGTTTCCGGAGGTTATTAATAAGCGATGTCGAACACAATAAGATTGGCTTTGGCTCAAATTAACTTGAAAGTGGGAGATTTTGAAGGTAACGCTAAAAAAATAATACAAAATGTAAATCTTGCTTATAAGAAAAAGGCCGATATAATTGTTTTTCCCGAGCTTGCCATTTCCGGCTACCCTCCCGAAGATTTACTTTTAAAGCCTCACTTTATAAAAGAAAACGAGCTTTTTATTAAAAAGGTTGCTTATAATACTCCCGACATACTCGCTTTAGTTGGATTAGCTCATCGGATTAAAGATTCACTTTATAACAGTTGCGCTGCGGTTTTTAACAGGAAAATTTATGGCTATTACCAAAAGGAGCTTTTGTCAAACTACGGCGTCTTTGACGAAAAAAGATATTTTGAAGCCGGCAGCAACAATTTCCTTTTAAACTACAGGGATACTCTTATTGGTGTAAATATTTATGAAGATATCTGGCGCAGATATGGACCTTATAAATTGCAGGCAGAAGCCGGTTCTCAAATTATCATTAATATTTCTGCTTGTCCGTATTATAAGGGTAAGATAAATATTCGGCGTGATGTGCTTACCCGTCGCGCCAGAGAAACACATGCCTATGTGGCTTACTGTAATCTGGTGGGAGGTCAGGATGAGCTTGTTTTTGATGGTGGTAGTTTAGTTTTGGGGCCGAGGGGGAATGTGCTTGCACAAGCGCCGCAATTTAAAGAAAAACTTCTTTTAGTTGACCTGGATTTGAAATTAGTAAATACTATAATAAAAAAACAGAAACTTGCCTGTAATAAAACTTTACCCGTTATCAATATTCCCGCACCTAAATTTTCCCGCAAGTCAGCCCTTAAACAAAAAAAGACGAAATTGTTAAAAGGAGAAGAAGAAATATATGAAGCCCTTAAGCTTGGATTAAAAGATTATGTTTTTAAAAATCACTTTGAGAAAATAGTATTTGGTTTAAGCGGGGGTATTGATTCAGCCTTGTGCGCTATTATTGCCGTAGATGCTCTTGGAAAAGATAATGTTGTAGCAGTTATTATGCCATCGCGCTTTACTTCTTTTGCCGCTCTAAATGATGCTATCGCTCTAGCCAAGAAACTAAATATAAAATTTTTTATTATTCCCATAAGTTCAGCTTATCAGTCGTATCTTGATACTTTAAAAGGTATTTTTGAAGGAAAGAAGTCGGGTGTTGCTGAAGAAAATATCCAGGCACGTATCCGCGGCCATATTTTAATGGGTGTGTCTAATAAATTTGACTACCTTGTTCTGGCTACGGGCAATAAAAGTGAAACTTCTGTAGGTTATTGCACTCTCTACGGAGATATGGCAGGCGGTTTTGCTGTTTTAAAAGATGTCCCTAAAACATTGGTATATAAACTTTCAAAATATAGAAACTCACTTCAAAAAACCGAGATCATCGCTTCTTCTATCATAAGACGTCCGCCTTCAGCCGAACTCAAGTTTCATCAAAAAGATCAGGATACTTTGCCTCCCTATCATATTTTGGATAGAATCCTTAAGCAATATGTAGAACAGGATAAGTCAATACAGCAGATTATCAAAGCCGGTTTTAATAAGACAGTAGTTAAAAAAGTTATTAATATGGTAGATAAAAATGAATATAAGCGCAGGCAGTCGCCTCCCGGCATAAGGATTACTCCAAAGGCTTTCGGCAAGGACAGGCGCATGCCAATTAGTAATCAATATGTGGTGAAATAAGTACGCAGGAATCGATGCTGCGCTGTAATAGGAGCATGCCTGTAGTTCCAAATAATCTACTATCACCATCCGTCCATAACCACTACCCAATTTTCTTATTGCTAAAATCATGCTAACGTTGTAAAATTGTAATGTTCTAACTTGGATAATTTTGCCCCCGTGGCGGAATTGGCATACGCGGCAGGTTGAGGG
>CAYUDR010000089.1:0-5083 GCA_964443705.1 uncultured Planctomycetia bacterium
CACCATCCCGAGCGCCTGACGCGTTTAAGCATTCCTGCTTCCGCTATAAAATTCAATACCTTAATATCTTCCTTCCTGCTCATTTTTTATCTCTCTTATCCACAGGGATACCCTAAAGGGCACAAGTAGACCCTTCCTATTCCTTTAAAGGAAGGGTCTTACCTGCAAATTTCTGCCTGGCTATCTCATGGCAAAAAATTGCACAGGTCATAGCCACATTCAAAGAAAGTGACACACCCCTCATAGGAAGGCTCACTTTTAAATCGAGGTGTTTCTCTATTCCATGCCTAATACCCTTATCTTCTGAACCAAGCACAAGACACATTGGAAAAGGCAAAGAAATACTGCTTATCTCTCCTCCGTCTCTAACCACCGCACCCAAAATCCACCAGTCAGCTTCCTTGGCCTTTACGATAGCAGTGGATATATTGTTAACCATTGAAACGGGAACAAAATTTTCTCCGCCGGAGGCAACATGCATAACAGTATCGTTGACCTCACAAGCATTATGCTTTGGTATAACAAGCGCAAAACCGCCAAAACAAGCCGCAATCCTCATTATAGAACCTAAATTATGAGGATCATTTATGTTATCTAAAAATATAATTGATAGTTTTTTTTCTAATCCCTTATCCAATAATTCTTCAAAATCCACATACATAAAATCATCCACTTCTGCCACGATACCCTGAAGCCGGCTGGCGTGTTTAATTCTGCCAAGTTTCTTTTCGCTAACACGTTTTGTGGGAACTTTCTTAGTCCCTACGAGTTTGGAAATGTCGGGGTCATTAAAATTTTCCCGCAGGAATATCTTCCTTATGCTCCGGGGATTAACTCTCAAGCGTTCCAGAATGGAATTTTTACCGTATAAATACATTGAATTTTTAACCGACTTCCTAATAAGCTCTTTTGTCCTGTCGTTTAAACCAGGTTTTAAAAAGCTCTATGTTTTCCTCTCGAAAAAAATCTCCGATTATTTCTACCGAGCTTCTACTCATTTCTTTCATCTTCCGGTTTGAAATGCTAAGTTCGTTAAATCTAAATTTCTGCGCATCTTTTATGCGCGCGCCGTAAACTATCCTGGAAATTCTCGCCCAGTAACAAGCGCTAAAACACATAGGACAGGGTTCACAAGTAGAATAGATTATACAACCGGATAAGTCAATACTATCTAATTTTTTGCAAGCTTGCCTGATAGCGCAAATCTCTGCATGGGCGGTAATATCCATATTTTCCCAGACCGCGTTATGAACACAACTTAAAACTTCTTCATTTTTAACTATACAGGCCCCAAAAGGACTCTGCCCACCTCTTACGCCTTCCCTGGCCTTTTCAATAGCAAGCTCCATAAACTTTCCATCTGTCATCTTATCTATCATCCTCAGAATACTTCCTCATACAGCATGAGGTTTCAATACAACTTTTAGAGATTCTTTTGCCTCTGAAACCATTTTAAAGGCCTCTTGAACTTTCTCTAATGGCAAGGTGTGTGTTATCATACCCTTGACATCTATCTTTCTGTCTTTAATCAGCTCTAAAGATTCTTCTAAATCCCAAGGAGCTGCTCCGTAAGATGAAGTGATTGTTGTTTCATTTCTCCAGAAATCCAGTGTCGGAATCTCTATGTTTCTGTCGGGGATGGCAAAAAATAATATAATACCTTTTTTGTCTATGCACTTAAATGCCTGACCCACCGCCCCAAAAGCACCTGTGCACACTATTATTCTGTCTGCCTTAATATTAAGGCTTTGATTGGCATCTATAACATGGTCTGCGCCAAATTCTTTTGCCTTTTTTAATCTATATTCATCTATATCGGTAGCTACAACTTTTGCTCCTTTTAATTTGGCTAACTGAATATTTAACAGGCCGGAGACGCCGCTGCCCAGGACTAAAACAACCTGGCCATTCTTTACCTCAATTACCCTCTGGCCCCTCACAACACACGCCAGGGGCTCAATCATGGTGCCCTCTTCGTAAGAAACATTCTGCGGCAATATATAAGTGCCGTTATCAACATTTATCCTGGGAACCCTGATAAACTCACTATAGCCACCAGGGTCATAATTACCTTTATGTAATGTTTCACAGGCGGTATGATTGCCTGCCAGACAATATTTGCATCTATTGCAGGGAACATGATGGCTTACAAAAACTCTCTGACCAACTTTATATTTCTCTGTTCTACTCTCAACTATCTCACCGGCTATTTCATGGCCCAAAACACGGGGGGATTTCTTAATTCTGTACCATTCCATAACATCCGTACCGCAAATGCCGCTGGCCAATACCTTCACCAGTATTTCACCCGGGCCAATTTTTGGCTTAGATACTTCTTTTAAACGCACATCCTGGTTATTATAATACACCGCTACACGCATAATATTCTTCTTTACTAATATTTAAACCTCTAATTTTATAACAACTTTTGCTGAGTTTTTATGTAAATGTGACAAAATTATCAGCTTAAAAAGCAATTTTTACGCATAAGATCTTTCGTAATTTCGGTGGCTGCGGAACTCACCCGCCACAAAGCATGGCGGGTTCAGACAGTCCTCGCCATCCCCGAAGTATCGGGGCAACCAAAATTACTCAAGCTGCTTCAGCTAAAATTGCTAAAAAGCTTCTAATTTACCACATTTACCAAAAGTATTAATAAAAAATTAGTACAAAAGGTCAGCAAAATATTTTTTATTACCAAATCCTTGATTACTTACTACTTTTAATCTCATTAAATAATTCATAGGCTTCTTTAGCGGTGGCATCTCTATGAACAATGGCATTCAAAGCCTTTGCCATGGCCATGGGATAAGAATTCTGCCAGACATTTCTTCCCAAATTTATACCAATAGCTCCTTTTTGCATGCCATCATAAACAAAATCGAATACCTCGGCCTCTGTCTTGCACCTAGGCCCACCTGCAATAACCACCGGAACCGGACAACTATTCACAACCTTTTCAAAGTTTTCACACCAGTAGGTCTTTACTACCCGAGCGCCCAGCTCAGCACAGATACGACACGATAGGGCCAGGTAGCGGGCATCGCGTTTTTTTAATTCTTTGCCCACGGCTGTAACGGCCATTACCGGGATGCCGTAATTTTCACACTCATTAACCATCTTCGCCAGATTTAACAGCGTCTGACGCTCATAACTACTTCCTATAAAAACAGACACGCCCACCGCCGACGCATTAAGGCGGATAATATCTTCTATGGAAGTAGTGATTTCTTCATTGGCCAGGTCGCTGCCTGCTATACTGGTGCCCCCAGATACCCTTAAGATGATTGGTTTGCTGCCCAGGGGGGCTATGGCCGAACGCAATACTCCCCGGGTACAAAAAAGAGCGTCCACAAAGGGAAGAAGCGGCTCGATAGTTTCACCCGGTCTTTCCAAGCAACGCGTAGGACCCAAAAAATATCCGTGATCTATGGGCATAAAAAAACAATGCCCATCGTCAGGTCGAATAACCCGACTCAAGCGATTTTCCATTCCCCAATCCATTTTTTACCTCCTCAAAATTAAGTTTATTTTTTTCCTCTATAGATCCCCAAACTCTCTCAAGGAATGTAATTATGATAACATGTTAAAAGGAGTAGTTCAAGAAAAATGCAGCAGTTTCTATTTCACAGACTTGACAAAAGCATTATTTGTGGCATAATAAAAAGCGGTAGTTGAATTCATAACGGAGTATTAGAAAGGTTTTAAGAAGTTTCTAAACCGATAATAGAAGTGCCAATATGGAGCAATTTTTAGATAAAGAACTTTTAAATAAACTATATGTGTACTTTGTTACTTATGGAATGAACTTCATTGCAGCCCTTATCATTTTTATTGTGGGCCGCTGGCTTGCGAGTGTTGTTTCCAAAATAGTTGAAAAAATCATGCACAGGACCCGCGTAGATAAAACACTGATATCCTTTGCTAAAAACATTGTTTATGCCATCCTTCTCATTCTCGTGCTTATAGCAACGTTGAGCAAATTAGGCATACAAACAGCTTCCCTCATAGCCGTTATCGGCGCCGGCACCCTGGCTGTGGGCCTGGCCCTTCAGGGTTCACTGGCCAACTTTGCCGCCGGAGTAATATTGATTATCTTCAGGCCTTTCCGAATCGGCGACCTTATTGAAGTCGAGGGCATCAAGGGAATCGTGGAAGAACTTCAGATATTTAATACAATACTATACGCAGTGGACAAAAGGCGCCTCGTAATTCCTAATTCCAAAGTTACAGCCGATAAGATCGTAAACCTAAGCTCTGTCTATAAAGGAAAAGTTTGGGTTGATATGATTTTTGGTATTTCGTATGAGGATGATATTAAAAAGGCAAGGAATATACTGCAAAAAGTCGCCTTGAGCGATCCGCGTATCTTAAAAGACCCAGAACCCTTTGTGGGCGTCCTGGAGCTGGCAGATAGCAGTGTTAACATTGTGTGCAGACCATGGGTAAAGCCCGAAGATTACCAGGCTGTCCGTTTTGATATATTAGAAAAGGGTAAAATAGAATTAGAAAAGAATGGCTTAACTATTGCCTTCCCTCAAAGAGACGTCCATATATACCAGGAGAAAAAATAAGCAAAGCCCTCAGGCTCTTTGTATCCACATCTAAAATTTCTCTTCCAATTAGTAACTACTAATTTAACAATATCTCCAATTGTTTAGTTTCCTCTCCTGCCTTTTTCCATAGAAGCTGGCAATATTTTAGCAGGGAAAGAACATCGTGATTAACAATATTATCGAAATATGTTGCTTGCGGGATTAAAGATTTATACTTATCTATATAGGTTTGCAGGTCGGGATAATTAGAAGTATACAGGAGTTCAATAGTCCCATCGGTTATACAGGGCTTGGCTTCCGGCTCGAGCTCTCTAATGCCCCAGACATTACCGGCTGTTAAAAAAAAATTTATATTACTCGTTATCTTTTTCTGGATAACAGGAGCATCCATTGAGTTTGCTATGGTTAAATTGCCGCTCATTTTCAAATTCGAAAGCATATTTTCATATTCTTCATAACTAACTCCGGACTCAACTGCCAATATCAATGATTTTGCCAACTGGACAAAATCCGCCAATTCCTCACTT
>CAYUDR010000090.1:0-5042 GCA_964443705.1 uncultured Planctomycetia bacterium
GTGGACGGGCTTAAGGCCATCTCTGATGTCAGGCAATGCCCGCCCCACAATTACGCTCATAGCGTAATCGATATATGAATTCTTCATTTCGTCTTCAATATAGATGGGTATTATTTTTTCGTTTCTGGTATACATTTTCCCTCGCTATCGCTCGTCATTATACATCGAGGTTCTTGACTTCCTTGGCGTGGTTTTCTATAAATTCGCGTCTCGGCCCAACAGCATCACCCATTAAAATAGTAAATATCTCATCGGCCTTAACCATGTCTTCAAGTGAAATGCTCAACAGGGTGCGCCTGTCGGGATCCATAGTTGTTTCCCAGAGCTGCTCCGGGTTCATTTCTCCCAACCCCTTATACCGCTGGATGGTCATTCCTTTCCTACCCCGCTCTCTTGTATGCATAAGAAGTTGACGAAGACTGAATATGTCTACAAAATTACCTTGTTCGTCCTTGATTCTAAGTAGGGATTTTTGAGAAATTGATTCTTTTTTGCCTTGTTTCTCTTCTATCGGTTGGCTTCTTTCGCGCCTGGGTTTTTTGGCGGCGTGGTCGTAGTGTTCTATGCTAAATCCCAGTTTTTCTATTTTTTCTATAACTTCTTGTATTTCCTCGGCTTCAAAAAATTCGGTCAGCTCCAGGCCTGTTTCCTTTTCCGGGTTCTGAATTTCTCCATCTTTAATTTCTACATCCCTGCCTGTCTTTTTCTCCTGTTTTTTAATAAAACTGGCCAATTCTTTGTCTTTATAGAAAAATAGGTCTTTTTTCTCCACTTTTGCCCTACAAATAGGTAGTTTTTTGGTCTTTTGGTCTCTTTTTGAGACATAATCTATAAAGTTTACTCCCTTTCGCATAATAGCCAGAGAAAGGCTTTCTAGCTCGATAAGTAATTGCAACAAGGCCTTGAATTGCTTATCTGAATAATTCTTACTGCCTTTAAATAAAATCGTTCCTTCGGTGCCAAGGTCAAGTAACAGTTTATTCATTTCATCTTCGGTGTCTATATATTCTTCTCTTTTGCCTCTCTTGACTTTATAAAGTGGCGGTTGAGCTACATAGACAAAATTTTTCTCAACCAGTTCTTTCATCTGACGATAAAACAAAGTTAGCAAGAGCGTGCGTATGTGCGCTCCGTCTACATCAGCATCGCACATGATAATTATTTTATGATAGCGCAATTTGGACACATTAAAAGTATCTCCTATGCCCGTGCCTAAGGCGGTAATAATTGTTCTTATTTCATTGTTGTTCAACATCTTATGCGGGTTGGCTTTTTCCACATTTAAAATTTTGCCTTTCAAGGGCAAAATAGCTTGATACCGCCTGTCTCTGCCTTGTTTGGCCGAGCCGCCGGCGGAATCGCCTTCCACAAGATAAAGTTCACACAATGAGGGGTCTTTTTCTGAACAGTCAGCTAGCTTTCCGGGCAAAGAGGCCGACTCCAGCGCTCCTTTGCGGCGAACTAGCTCTCTGGCCTTCTTGGCCGCCTCTCTGGCCCTGGCGGCCTGAAGAGATTTCCCCAGGATTTTATTGGCGGTGGTGGGGTTCTCTTCAAAAAAAGCACCCAAAGAATCATTTACTACTGATGCCACAACACCCTCAACCTCGCTATTCCCCAGTTTGGTTTTGGTCTGGCCCTCAAATTGAGGATTGGGAAGTTTAACGCTGATGACCGCCGCCAGCCCTTCTCGTATGTCTTCGCCGGTAATAGAGGCGTCTGTGCTCTTAAGAAGGTTTTTGTTTTTAGCATATTGATTGGCACACCTTGTGAGGGCGGATTTAAAACCACTTAGGTGGGTGCCGCCCTCTGTGGTATTTATGTTGTTGGCAAAATTAAAGATGTTTTCAATAAAGCTATCGTTGTATTGAAGGGCAACTTCAACAAAAATGGTTTCTTTTTCTTTCTCAAAATAAATTACTTTTTTATGTAATGTATTTTTATTGCGGTTTAGGTGTTCGACAAAAGATTTTATTCCTCCGATAAATTTAAAGTTATCTTCTTTGTTAGTGTGCTCGTCTTTTATGCTGATAGCTACACCTTTATTTAAAAAAGCCAGTTCTCTTAGCCGGTTTGAGAGGGTGTCGTAGCTAAAGTCTACTAATTTAAAAATCTCTTTATCGGGTTTAAAGGTGACCTTAGTGCCGGTCTTCTTGCTTTTTCCTATGGCGGTAACTTTAGAAACAGGTTTTCCTTTTTTATACTTCTGGTGGTATGCCCTGCCATTCCTCATGGTTTCCACTTCAAGGCGGTCGGCAAGGGCGTTTACCACGGAAACACCCACGCCGTGCAGCCCCCCGGATACCTTGTAGACACGATGATCAAATTTGCCTCCGGCGTGTAGGGTGGTCATTACTACTTCAAGGGCGGGTTTCTTCTGTGTTTTATGTATATCTACTGGTATTCCGCGCCCATCATCCTCAATGGTGACGCTGTTGTCGGAATGAATGCTTACGCTTATGTTTTTGCAATAACCGGCCATCGCTTCATCAATAGAGTTGTCGACCACTTCATATACCATGTGGTGTAAGCCGCGTTTTGAGGTGTCGCCAATATACATGGCTGGCCTGAGCCTGACAGCCTCCACGCCTTCTAAAACCTGAATGGTGCGGGCGTCATATTTGTCTGCCTTCGCCAAAACAGACGCATCTTTGGTGCTTAATAATTGTGAGTCAATTTTTTTTGGGGGTTTTTCTTTTGTTGCTTCTTTCTTTTTATTCTTTTTCATTTTTATTCTACGCTTCCCACTCTAAATAGAAGTTCTTCTATTTTGCTCTTTACCTGCCCCCGTTGAATTATTCTCAACAACTTCTCCTTGTGCTTGTGTGCCTCATACAACCAAATAGGGCCATCAACATGTATTACTAATTTTTCTTTACTTTTTCCTTGCGCCCTTATGTGACCTATGAGTTTTTTTGGGGCGGATTTTTTAAGAATATTGTTTATTAATTCTATATCTGTCTTTTTTGAAGTTTCTAAATCACCGAGTACCTTTTTTAAAATTTCACCAATAGCTACAGGTTTTTTATTTCTATTTCTATAAAAAGTTTTATTTTTCATGCTGTTTGCATTGGTAGGACCACGTAGATATATTCCGTGCCAACGCGTATCACGCCTGGTTTTTCGCTTGAAGCAAGTTCCAACTCTACGGCGTTTTTATCAATATTTTTCAGGGCGTCGCTTAAATAAGTTGGGTTAAAACTAACCGAAATTTCTTTGCCTTGGTATTTTTCTAATAACTCAACCACATCCCGGCCATGTCCGATTTCCGGTGTGTTTTTTAAGACGACGATTTTATCTTTAAATAATTCCAGTTTTATTGATGGCGAGTCTTGGGTGGTTAGGATATTTATTCTTTTTATGGCTTCGAGTAATCTATTTCTGTCGACTTTTATTTTTTCTTTAACTTCCCCCGGTATAACTTGTGTGTAGTTTGGAAACTCCCCCTCAATTACTCTTGAGACAATTGTTATGTTTTCTAAATTAAAACATATTTGGTTTTTTCCAAACAAAATTTCTATTTCACTCTCATCTTGCAAGATTCGATTAAGCTCGTTTATGGTTTTGGCCGGTATAATGACTTTTTTTGTTATAGTGCAAGGTGTATCCATTTTTGTTTTAACAATTGCGAGTCGTTTACCATCAGTTGCTACTAATTCTAAAAATTCATTTCTTATATTAAAAAGGATTCCATTTAATATATATCTTGTTTCGTCGTGGCTCATAGCAAAAGAAGTGAGCTTTAACATTCTTTTAAATATATTCTGGCTTATTATCAACCTCTCGTTTTTTGAAAATTGCGGCGGGGTTGGAAACTCGTCTTTTGGTAAACCCATTATTTTAAAAAAACATGGTGGGATTTCTATTATCACCTGATTATTCTTTTTTACTTCTAATAATACTTCTCCTATTGGTAATTCCCTGATAATGTCGGCAAATTTCTTAGCTGGAATGGTTATTGAACCCCCTTGTTCAATGTTTGCTGAAATTCGAACTAATATGCCCATGTCGAGATCTGTAGCTATAATTTTAACCTTGTTTTTTTCTGTTTCCAGTAAAAAGTTTGATAGAATGGGCAGGGCGGTTCTACTACTAATAATGTCTTGTGCAATTTGAGTTCCTCTTAATAAATCGTTTTTTAAAACTTTGATTTTCATTTGTTCACTCTCCGTTGTTTAGTATGAAAATAGAGATCAAGGTTAAGGGTTAATAAGTTTATTATATTAGAGTATAAAAATAGTCGTAGTAGAAATCATAGTTGTTGATATGTTAGAAATTAAGTATCATTTTATAAAACCTATAGTAATATAAAAACAAATAGGTGGATAAAGGGTTGTGGTTATCCACACAACCAAAAAACCACAACAAGAAACACAACTATTTTACCAGACGCCACAGACATTAACAGGTTATCCACAAAGGATACCCGCAAGCCACAATCAGGGGTTTTTAATTTTTGTAATTAAATGATTTAACAAGCTTTGTGTGCTTGGGTTTGCCTTAAGCGACTGTTGTATTTTTTCACAGGCATGCAAAACGGTCGAGTGGTCCCGCCCACCAAAGGCCTCCCCTATTTTGGGGAGCGAAAAATCCGTTAGGTTGCGAGCCAGATACATGGCAATTTGCCTGGGATGTGCCACAGCCCTGGTGCGCCTTTTGGTAGTCATATCAGAAAGGCGTATATCAAAGTAGCCGGCTACTTCTTTTTGAATTACCTCAATGGTAATTCTTTTTTCCTGTTCTTGCAAGAAGGCTTCTTTTAAAACCTCTTTCGCCAAATCAACACTTATCTCTTTTCCCATTAAAAGCGAATAAGCCACAACCCTTATTAAAGCGCCCTCAAGCTCTCTAATGTTAGATTTTATTCTATTAGCAATAAAAAAAGTGACGTCATTGGGAACGCCCACCACCTCTTTTTCTGCTTTTTTCCGCAGGATAGCGATGCGCGTTTCCAAATCCGGCGGTTGGACGTCGGTTATAAGCCCGCATTCAAAACGAGAAACGAGCCGTTGTTCCAGCTTTGGAATTTCTTTTGGGGGCCGGTC
>CAYUDR010000091.1:0-5016 GCA_964443705.1 uncultured Planctomycetia bacterium
ATGTCTGCCCTGTCCTTAGGTGTAAGGTTTGAAAAAGGGATGCACACCCCCGGCATATTAGCACCTTTTCGCTCTTTTAATATACCGCCTTCTACCACCTGCACTTTTATATCCTTTTTCGATGAATCTTTTACCTTCAGGATTATGTTGCCGTCATCAATATATATGAGCTGCCCGGGTTTGATTCGGCTTAAATCCCCTTCGTAATCAAAGGGGATAATGCGCGAATTCCTTTTATCATAGTTTTTTGTCAGCCAAACCACTTCTCCTTTTTTTAGATTTTTACCCCCTGTGCCTATAAAACGGCCAATCCTGATACGATACCCTTCTAAGTCTTCCATTATGCGAATATGCCGCTTGTATTTTTTGTTAATCTGTTTCACTATCTCCATGCGATGCAGGTGTTCTGCGTGGGTGCCATGTGAAAAATTAAGGCGCACCACATCCAATCCGGCCATAACCATCTTGCGAATTACAGTATAACTATTGCTGGCAGGACCTAACGTCGCGATAATCTTTGTCTTTGCCATATTCATCTACCAATTGCCTCACCGGGCAAAATTTAAACTTATACTTTTTTAAGAACATAGTTATCATATCACCTTAAAAAGGCAGGTTCAAGCGAAAACCAAATGCGCTCTACTCGCTTGAATTTTAAGTTAAAGCATGATAATCTGCTAATAAGGGAATCGGAAAAATGAAAAAGAAAACCAGGGTTATACTAATTTCAGTTTTTTCGGTCATATTGATTATGCTGGGTGCGGGATGGGCATTTATTGAATTCGTATTTATCCCTGATGTAGTAACTCCCAAAATACAGGAGTTTATCGATACCAGCATGCCCGAGAACATCAAATTAGCTGTTAAAGACGTTTCCTTTCATCCCTTGCGGGGATTTCTCTTCCATGATGTAAAACTTTCAGGACCAATAACACTAAAAGATAATTATATCCTGCAAGCAGAAGAAGTAGATATAGACCTGGCTTTGCTGCCGCTTTTGCGAAAGCGGGTAGAGATTTTGCTATTTAAAATGAAAGGTGTGGATTTAAACATCGGCCGCTGTGCCAGCGGAGAATGGAATTTTCAGCCGCTCCTTGACCTGGGCTTCATGGATGAAACCGACGTAGGGGAAATTGATTTTGTGATTAAGAAAATCGTAGTAAAAGACTGCTGGATAGATTACACCGATTTTTATAAAAAAGACAACGTGCTGGAAAAACGGTTTGGCAACATTATCCTCTCCCTCACTAGCCCCAGGAAGAATATATACAAGTTAAAACTTTCCGGAGCATCAGAAGACGGCAAGCGGAAAGTAATTAAATTAAATCTGGACTATAACGCTATAAAAAAATCCGCTAAGGGAAAATTTAATCTGAATATTGCATTTCTGGTTGAATATTGGGCTTATTATCTGGATGATGTATTTGCCCCCTGGCACCTGCGGTCGGATAACGTAGATATAGAAGGAAATTTTTCATATCAAAAACAGATTCTTCGCTGGCAGGGCCGCTACAAAATCAGTAACGGTATTGTCAGCTACGAAGACCTGAGCATTAAAGCAGATGCTTCAATCAAGCAGGAATTGATTTATGAGAAAGGAAAACCCGATCAGGCCAAAGCCCGCATAGATGTATCGCTGGAAAACGCCTCTTCCTTAAGCGGCAATCACGTATTCATTGAGAAGGGAAAATGCCAGGCGGTAATTACCCATAAAGAAATCATCATTGAAAAATTGATCGGCAAAATTAAAGACCACGCCGTTTATTATACAGGCAAATTTTCGTTTACCAAACCCAGAGAGCTTTTTCTAACCGGCCATATAGGTGACTTAAAAAATACCCTGAACTTGCAGTTGACAACCGATAACCAGGGAACGCTAAAATGGCAGGCAGAAATCGGAGAAGAGAAATTAGAGATAAAGGCCACGGCGTATGACTTAAAAAACATGGACTTGGGCCTGGACATACAGGGTGAAGTTAACCTTCCCGAGATATCCAACCTGCTAATGATGAAAAGAGAATCTGTTTATGGAAAAATAAGTATTCAGGGTAGTATAAAAGGCGAATTGGACAAGCCCAATTCCTGGCAGGGAGACGGCAATATAGGCATCAAAGACCTTGAGCTCTGGAAAATTAATCTAGGTTCATCTAATATTAAATTGGACATAAAAAATGGTGTATGTACCGGCAAAATACCAAAACACGACTTCTACCTTGGTAACTTCCACGGTACAATTAAAATGGATTTAAAAGGTTGGGGCCTGGAATTTCATATAAATGATCTCGATATAGCGGATTTTGCGAAGACAAGGCCTAAATTGGAAGGAATGAAAGGTTCCCTTACCGGCAGCGTGGCCCATGTCTGTGAATGGGAAAATATCAATAGCCTCACCGGCGGGTCATATATCAAATTAACAAATGCCAACCTATGGAACGCACCTATATTCAATATGGCCGAGAAAGGAATTGAGGAAGTAGCCACTAAAAATAATGAAAACCTGAAGATGCCGGAGTTAAAAAGAATAAACGGTAATTTTCACATAAAAGACCAATATATTGTTGTTGACAACGTCTTCTGTGAAGGTGAAAACATGACCTTACGCATGAGCGGGAAATGTTCCTTTTCCGGAAAGACAAATCTTACCGGCGGAGCCAGGTTCGAGAGCAGGGGCTTTTTTCAATCGATACGGGATATAATTATACCCATTAATACACTTATCAATGTGGTGTCCGATTGTATCCAGATAAAAATAACCGGGCAGCTGCCCGATCAAATAAATAACAAATCGCAAATTCAACCCGCCGGATGGCTGAAAACTTTCTTCCCCACAACAACCAGCGCTAATCCAAAAAAATACACCCTGAAAAAGCTATGGCATAAATAGGGGCATAAATAGGGACAGCGACCATTTTTATCTAACATAATTCCTATTGTGTTATTCTCCATAGCATATCTTTTATCTCCTGCCACCATGGTTTTATCTTTTTAAGCACAATACGTTGCTTGGTTTTTCGAGGAAGTTGATCAAAGAAATCTTTAACTTTATCATACTCTTCCCTGGGAAGTTCTATCCTTCTATTTCGAGTTATTTCAGTAACAACAATTTCATTTTCTTTTTTCTCATACTTCCTTTCAACACTGAAGAAACCTATATCAAGATTCAAATTCTTAGGGACATAGGAAATGCGGAATCCTTCGGGTATGCGATATGTTGTCATCTCTTCCTCTAAAGAGTTTGTCCGGTAGAATATCGGCTTTTTCCTTTCTTTCTCGGTAAAATCAAAACTTCTGTCGTAATCACCGAGATCTATTATTATCATATCATCTATCACGGGATATTGATCTGAATTCCTGATTTTGGTATGACTTTTAAGTATCCCGTATTTCTCTTCTAAACCTTCTATATGATTATCGAGCACTTCCCCGCCCAAAGCAATATTAGCCTCTAATCTTTGAAAAAACTTTTCCTTTTCTTCTTCGTTCATAGCATCAACCTCATACCTCGTTCTTATGGAAATATCCAGGCTCCATAGAGATTTTGTTTCTCGTAAGGCAGAACCATCCGGGTATATGGTTATGGTCCGCATTGACTCTGAGTAATCTCTCATCTCATCAAATATAGAAAAACGGCCAAACCTGCCTCCGTCTTCTGTAATAATAAAAGTATAGGCACCTTGATAGCTCAATGGGTATTGACTGATATCACAACCATCCAGCAAGGGGTCTATATAGAAATCACCTTCTTCGGAGTCTTTTACCAGAAGCAAGGCATGGTCAAAAAGCCAGGGAAAAGGCAAGTCATACTGCGGGTCAGTTATAGAAAATTCATCATTAAAAAGCGTTATATACGATTTTATGCCGGCGAATTTTAACATTGCCATACACAAAAGCGAAAGGTCTTTACAGTCGCCATATTTGTTCCCAAACACCTGCTTTGTTGGATGCGGTTCGAGTGCGTACTCGTCGAATGACATAGATACATATCTAAAATTTTCCTGAATATATTCAAGAATAATTCTTATTTTGTCCCTGGTTAGTTCTTTGCCTTCAATTAATTCCTGAACTTTATCTTCTATCCGCTTATTCACTACCAGGTTTTTTTCTACCAGCCCCCAATACCAGTCGGATATGTCTGCCCAACTCTCTATAGAAGAAAATTCAACGCAATCTTCTATATTATCTAAATCAGGCGGGGGTAGAAATTCTTCAGTTTCTCGCCGGTCATCAATTTCCTTTAAATGCCAGCTATACATTACTCTTGATTCATCTTCCTCTATTTTAGGCTTATGTTCTAAATTAAACTCCTTATATTTCACATTGGCGCTTTTGGGCAGAATTACCGTGAGTTTAAATTCCCCGAAAGCTGCCTTTGGAGGCACGTAGTCAACATACCAAAAGTGATTTTCGATAGGCATCCTGTCTGCCACCACTGTATACTCGCATTCTATAATAGAACCAACATTGACTTCAGGCATTGTTATAACCTTAACCCTGGCATCTGAATACATGGGGTAACCTTTATAAACTTGGAAGTCCTGAATCTTAGAATATCTGTGCCTCTCACCATCAGGGGTTATGGTGTATGCCTTTATATCAACGATATTCTCCCTGCTTTTGTCATAATGAAGGGGTATTTCCCCCAACGCCCTTGCATCTTCTTTTTGGATCTTAAACTTGTAATGCGTTTTTTCTATAACAGACCAATCATCTTTAAGTTCTACGTTTACTTCTTTAAGAAGAACTAGCGCGCTGCGGTCACTATGTTTTTCTTTCCACGTTACTTCTTCCTCTTGTTGAGCAGAAACCAAAGAAAAACACAATAGTAAACTGAAAATAATAATTGTTAAATAAAAAATAATTTTTTTCATCAATTTTTCCCAAAAAATAGGGACAGCAAAAAATAGGGACAGCGACCATTTTTCTTGCACCTGATTAAGAAAAAGGTGTCTGTCCCCTTTTTCGCGGAATAGCAGTCAGGTGCAACGATTTGTTATAAAGTGTCATAAAAAATTATCA
>CAYUDR010000092.1:0-4982 GCA_964443705.1 uncultured Planctomycetia bacterium
ACCCGTTCATCTGTATATTCTATTGTGGTTTTTTCGCCAACCCGTTTATCTGAATATCCTACAGGCGTCCCCAGGCGTCTTTTTCCTGTTATGGGGCCTTCACTTTTGACTGGGGGGCGTTCTATCTTGGTTTCCGGGCCTTCACTTTTGATGGAAGGGCGTTTTGTCTTAGTGGCCTGCTCTTCGTTTTTGACAGGAGGAGCCTCTGATGTAGTTGGCAAGTCTTCTGCATAATTTAAACCACAAAACATAATCACTATAAAAATTACAGCCGATGCTATAAAATTCTTCATCATTTTTGTTTCCTTTTTTTTCTCATCAATTCTCGGCATCTATAATATCTTCAAACTCAGCATCTACAACATCCTCAAACTTATCTATCTCATCCTCAAATTCATCTGTGGCATCTTCATAATCAAATATATCCGCGCCCATATTTCCATAGTCTTCACCATCAACAACTTCCTCTTTATATTTATACTTACGGCTGTGCCTGCGCAAAAACTGCCCGAATGAAAAAACAGTCTTGAAGAATAAATAAAACAGCACATAAAAAATAAATAATGTAAATAAAATATTTAATGTTCTCATATAACTTATTATAACAAAATTTTTTGTTTTGGCAAATTTTTCCTATTGCGCCACATTCTTTACGGAACGAATTACTAACGCGTAACCAGCAACATTATAACCCGCTATTTTAAGAGGAATCTTTTTTTTATCCGCACTTAACCAGAACGTAAATTTCTCAGGAATGCTGGTAAAAACATAGGCAGGATGCTCTCCCAAACCTGTTCTAATAGTTTCTTTTCCCTTAAATATCATATCAAAATCAGCTGTGGGGAAACTAATCTTAAGCTCCTGGTTTTCTTCCATAATCAGCTTGGTGCGATAGTGATACGGTAGGAGTATGGCATTTTGAATTGGCGCATCCTTTTCTATGGTAATTCTTTTAGAGACATTGAGCCCTCCCCGTTTCTCTATTTTTACTTCAAATGCCTCCTGATCATATTCCTCTGTTATTCTAGTACAAAAAACACCCGTACGCCTGATGTACCGAAGGATTCTAAAAGGAAGAAAAGTTTCTTTATCGGCATAAATATCTTCCGTATCTTCAAAGCCGGGTAATTTTGTAGAAAAAGTTATATAATAAAAATCTTTGCCGTCTATTTTTCTCTCGCCGTGAAATACTAAAACAGATTTACCAATTTTTAGTTTTTTATAATAAATATCGTATATCAGCTCTTCGCCTTTGTTAAACGGCAAAGATATATTTTTGCCTCCTTCATAAGCCGGGCAAGAGCTCACTTGAGCTTTTATTTCAGAAACCGCTTCTATCTCTTCTGCGCCCCCGCACACAGAAAGATTAAAAAAGAACAAACACAAAATCGACAATAGAATTAAAAATCTTTTATCTTTTAAAAATGTTATTCTGAGCCTTTGATTCATATATATACTCTTATTATGAGTTAAATAAAAACATTTTAAGAATTTTAAAATTCACCCTAATCAACCAACTCATCCGGCTGAAGTTGATAAGAACGCATTTTCTTTTTCTCTGCTTTTTTGCTTTTATCTCTCAGCATTTTTTCTTTTGACCGCCGTGAACGTCTGCGCTTTTGCCTTTTTATTTTTTCTATGCGCTTTTTTTCCTCTGAGAATTCACCCAGTATAAGCGCCTCTATCTTACGGGCAAGAATTCTCCTTGCCATAAATCTATTCAAGGCCTGTGAACGCTCGCGCTGACACTTTACCTCTATGCCGCTTGGCCTGTGTTTCAGGTAAACGCAGGTAGAGGTTTTATTTACATTTTGCCCCCCCTTTCCGCCGGAACGGACAAACTTCTCCTCTAAATCCTTCTCACTTATTCTAAGGTCCTGCATTTTTTTCTTTAAGGTCTCTTCTTTGGCCTTGCTTACGCTATACATAGAAATATAGGGTTTATTTTTAATAAAGATTAATTATCCACAGGGATACCCTTTGAGGCACAAGTAGACCTTCCTGATTCCTTTGAAAGAAGGGTCTTACCCATACTTTATCTTTATTAACACAATTAAAAGAACTAAAATCAACATAGCCGCGTTGGCTAATATTATAGGTATTTCCTTTATCAATATCCCATAAATTAATCATAGAAACACACCTAAAGCAAATCCGGCAAATGTTATCAAAGACAAATCTTTGGTGTGTTTGGTTCTGAAAATTCTTATTACCTGCGGAAGGAAAAAATAGGGACAGCGACCATTTTTTGAAAAATAGAAGTTGTCCCCATTCTTGCTTTAATTCTTACTTTATTTTTTTAATCCGACTATCTATCTTTTTAACTTCTTTCAACAAGGCACCAACTTTTTTATTGGTCTTCCATTTGGTTCCCGCACAAGCAACGGCCTTGCCTAAATCATAATGTAGCTTTTCTTTCTGTAAACCCAAAGAAAACTTTTGAGTTTCCTTGGCTCCTTTCTTGGAAAGTTTCGCAAGATAAATCTCGCTTCTGCGAATAGTTTCCTTTGTGCTTTTAACTGCTTTATCCATTTCCTTCTTTGTCTTTGGCCATGCTTTCTCTATTAATTTCTGAAGTTTATCTTTTTGGCTGGCCACGCGCTTCTTCTTCTTAACCACCATATTAAGCCTCCTTTTCTAAAATTATTCATTTTAAAAAGCCCTCTTAGGGACTTTATTATTCTACCACATTATTCGTATTTGTCAAAAAATTATTTTTAATTCTGAGATTTTTCTGACTTCTGCTAATCCACAGCCTTACCCTTTGAGGCACAAGTAGGCCTTACTATTCCTTTAAAGGAATGGCCTAATCCATATTATTCAACGCTTCCTGAACCAAGGGAAGAATGGATTGCATCTCCTCTTTGGTCATTCTTCCTAACTTGGCAAACTTAAAACCGCCTTCATTGTCTCTAAGTTCTCTTGAGATCTGCAATTTCTTACGTCCCTTATTGTAAGCATATACGCTCACTGTCAATTGCCCAAAGTCGTTTTGCCAAGATTTTGAAAATAAACGCTCATCTAAGCTTTTATCATAGGCCATATTTACCCTCCTTATCTATGTTTATATTTTAGAATGCCGCTCTTAAATCAATGCCCGAAAGCCGGTGCCTTTATAGATTACCACATGATCCTGCATTTGCAAAAGGGGTTTCTTCTTCTGCCAGAATTTTTCGTAAACAAATTCTGTGATTTCCTCTTTCTGTTTTAAATTGTATTTATAAACGTTTGGATAAAGAAGAATCATCCAGATTGCCGCCATAAACTTTGCAAAGTCATTTACAAAAAAAGAGATGCAATTGGTTTTTGAAAATATATAAGCTTTACTGAAAGAACGCTCGCCTCTTAACTGTTTCTTAAACTCAAGTAAATTCTGATTATTGTGCTCTCCAAAAAACTTTCCAACAAAATGATTATAAAGCCATGTCGTAGTATATGAATTCCTACTCTCAGCGGCCATAAGCACAGTATGTATGGCGCCCATAGGTGCTAAAATTTGCCTGTAAATATTATTAAAAAGCATCTTCCACATAGTTTGTTTGCAATAATACAAAGAATGATGAATGGCAATAAGATTCACTTTCTTTCCGCCAAGCCTGGTTTTTAAAAAAAGTTCTGTCTTCTTGGGATTTAAAAAAACTTTGTTATAATCGGCTAAAATGGTCACAACATGGTTTATATACTGGCGATGGATACGTTCTTCTACAATATCAAGCTCTTGCTTATCTAAGTCAAGCAAATAAAGGCCGCCACAAAATAAATCTTCCAAAATTCTAAACTGTGGTTCAGCGCCCGAGCCAATGGAAATGGCCCGTAAAGGTTTAGATAAAGGTAAAATTTTAGCCAGGGTTCTTATGGCCATGCCTAATTCCTTCCCGATATCAACCTTATCGCCGCTATAACGAGACCAAATTTTATCTTGTTCGTAAATTCTGGAATCAGCGATTTTAATTCCAAGTTCAATTGTTTTTCTTTTGTTCAATTTGGTCATCTCCCAATACCACAAAAGTCTTTCAAACAGTTTTGTGGTATTGGCGCTTTTTTACCAACCGCCGCCTCCGCCGCCGCCTCCGCCGCCGCCGGAAAATCCACCGCCTCCGCCGCCGGAGTGCGAACCGGGAGCCACCGAAGAAGAAGATATGGCACCGGATAAAGAGTTGCTTAATCCGGAGCTAAACCCCATGGGCCCCAGAGCTCTCCATGTAACACCACTATACCAGTTGGGGCAGTAATCGCCTCCAGATTCCACAATCTGTTTAAAGACACCGGAAAATCTCTGCGCCCAGGCCTGTTCTACATCCAGTGCCAGGGCATACGGCAAGTATTTCTCAAAAAGCTCAGGCGTCTCTTTGGGGGGATTTAAAATATTAAGGCGTTCTTTTTCGGCAACCGCCAGGTACATCTTAAAACCCTCTATTTTGTCCATAATCTTTCTGCCGGAAATAGTGGGTGCTTTGAGTAAGTGGTAAAATAGGCAATTTAGGGAAATCACGGCTATCAGTATAACAATCACCGAAATCGAACTGGAAAAAAGCAGCATGCCTATGCCAATAAACTCACCAGTCACAAAAGGCAGCATAAATAAAGTCATAAATATTGCCCTGCCCATCGGCCCGCTCTTCCATAAATAAATAACCTGGCGTATTAAAAATATCACAGCAATGCTCCAGCCGGTAAGCCATATGCACATAAAGATAACTATTCCCAGTTTCTCCTTGCACTCTAAGGCCCCGCTCACCATCACAACTAAAACAGAGATAATCAGGCCAATAATAAAATACCGCTTGTTAGTAAAAAAGTATATTTTCTCAAATTTATTTTTCAGGGCATTCTTTAAATTCTTTATGGACTTACTTATATTGAGATGATTTTTATTTTCCAGCTTGATTTCCTTTTGATATCCAAATAACTTGCTGGCAACAGCTGCTTCTTCTTCACTAAGAACCGATTCTTTGGCTCCGGTCTTAGTAAGAGTAAAAACC
>CAYUDR010000093.1:0-4971 GCA_964443705.1 uncultured Planctomycetia bacterium
TTGCGCTATACCTGGCTGAATAGGCATCTTCGGTAGTGTTGATATTTTTAAGCTCTAAAACAGAAGCAGAGAGAATTCTTATAGAGAGAATGGAAGAGAAAAAAATAGAGGTTTTAACTAACATGGAGGCAAAAGAAATTAAGGGAGATATTAAGGTAAAAAGTGTCGTTTTATCTGACAAGAAAACAGGAGGCACCAAGGAGATAGAGACTGACGGTGTATTTTGTCAATTAGAAGAAGGTCCCAATAGCCTGTTGGCAGAAAAGGCCGGAATAAAAATAAATGAAGAAGGCTATATTATTGTTGATCAAAAAGGAAGAACGAATATTGACGGCGTATATGCGGTCGGCGACGTAACGAACCATTCGATAAAGAGAATAATTACCGCTGTTGCCCAAGCGGCTTCGGCAGTTAATGATATATTTAAGAAAAGAGGGGATATTTAAGAGTGATACAGAATAAAAAGGGAAAACGGATAGGTGTTTTTATCTGTCATTGCGGTAAGAATATTGCCGGAGGCGTAGACATAGAGGTCTTGGTTGAGAATTCAAGGAGACTTGAGGGAGTTGTTTTTGTTACGGATAATAAGTTTTCCTGTTCCGAAGAAGGGCAAATCGCTATCCAGAATGCCATAAAGGATAATGATTTAGATAGAATTGTCGTTGCCGCATGTGATCCCGGTTTACATCTTTTGACTTTTCAGCGATGCGGAAAGTTTTTGGGAATAGATCCTGCGTTCATAGATTTAATCGATATAAGAAAATGGACTATGTTTGGCAGTCCAGGCAAGGTTGATAAGGAGCAGGCCTTGGACAATTCCAAAAGGCTTATCGAACAGGCAGTAAAAAGGATGCGCTTAAAACGGACAATTCCCAAGGTTACTGTAAAGGTCGAGCAATCAGTTTTGGTTATTGGGGGAGGAGTGGCCGGGCTGGAAGCCTCGTTAGATTTAGCAGATAAGGGATATAAGGTATATCTTGTAGAGCGGTTGCCGACTATCGGAGGGAAGATGGCGTTACTCTATAAAGTGTTTCCCACAAATGACTGCGCTCCCTGCATATTGGCTCCCAAAACCGCATATGCCAATATTCATCCGAATATAGATTTATTGATTAATTCAGAAGTTGCAAATGTAGAAGGTCATATAGGTAATTTCAGCGTTGTGATTAATAAAAATCCCAGATATATTGATGAAAAAAAATGTACAGGCTGTGGGTTATGTATTGAAAAATGCCCTATAAAGGTGGTTGACAATGAATATTCAAGAGGTATGGGTGAGCGTAAGGCAATATACATACCTTATGATCAGGCGATACCCAGGAAGGCCGTTATAGAGGCGGAAAACTGCATTTATTTTCAAAAGGGTTCTTGCAGGTTATGCGAGAAAGTTTGCCCTGCTACGGCAATAGATTTTGAAGAGCAGCCTAAGGCAATAGAATTAAAAGTAGGCGCTATTATTGTGGCTACGGGTTTTGATGAATATGATCCTACATGGAAGACCGAATACGGATATGGTCGATACAATAATGTTATTACTCAGTTCCAGTTGGCAAGGCTTCTCGATATAGATGGCCCTACAAGAGGCAAGCTTTTAAGGCCTACGGATAAAAAGGAGCCGCGCAGCATTGCAATGGTTCAATGTGTGGGTTCACGGGATGAGAATGCAAATGGATATTGTTCTTCTGTTTGTTGCATGTATGCATTAAAGCATGCCCAGATAATAAAAGAAATGGTTTTGCCCGATACTCAAGTTTGCATTTCTTATATAGATATGCGTACTACCGGCAAGGGATTCGAAGAATATTATAAGCGTACAAGGGAGATTGGCGTTAATTTTATTCATGGCAGGCCCTCCGAGGTCATTGAAGATGATAAGACAAAAAACCTTATTTTGAAAGTCGAAGATTCTGATATAGGCGAGCTTCTTAGGTTGGAAGTGGATTTGGTTGTACTGTCTTGCGCAACTGTGCCATCTAAAGGCACGAAACAACTCGCAGAGCTTTTAGGCATAAATTTGGATGAAAATAGTTTTTTTAAGGAAGTTCATCCTAAGCTTCGGCCTGTTGAAACGAGTGTCAGAGGTATATATATCTGCGGCTCGGCACAGGGGCCGAAGGATATTCCCGATTCTATTGTACAAGCTAAAGCAGCTGCTTCCTGTGCGGATAGTGAATTAAGAAAGGGTGAAATACGGCTTCCCGAAGTCGTTGTGAAGGCGTGTAAAACAGATTAAGGAGGTACTAACTATGGCAGAACTTTATATAGAAGATTTTATGTCTCCCGGTTGCGTCGGTTGCCCCGCAGTAAAGGAGATGCTTAAAAGTTTATCCGAAGAGTTGAACGGCGAGATAACGATAGAAGAGGTGGATATTACCGTTGATACCGCAAGGGCCGCTCAATACGGAATTATGTCAGTTCCTGCCATAGCTATTAATGGTGAGCTTAAATTTATGGGAGTACCTAAAAAAGAGGAGTTGAAAAAAGCGCTTACGGAGGAACTCCAAAAAGATGAATAAAACTAAAAAGACTTTTGAGTTTAAAAAACCGATTTCTGCGTCAGAATTTGATTCGAATTTTAAATCTCTGGTTATGGCATATCCTGATGCGCAGGGTTTAAATGCCTGTTTTAGTTGTGGAACCTGTTCAGCGGGATGCCCTATTCATGAAGTATTCCCGGCGTATAACCCGAAGAAATTAACCAAGATGGTGAGATTAGGGATGAAAAAAGAGATCTTAAGCAGCCCTTATATCTGGTATTGCGCTACCTGTCACAATTGTGAAGAACGCTGCCCTCAGAATGTTAAGTTTTTCAATATTTTGAATGTCTTAAAAAATCTGGCGGCTAAGGAAGGCTATGCCCCGCCGGCCTGGGTCGAACAGACGAAACAAGTCATGAAAACAGGTATAGTTTTTGCTACCGAAAAGGAATGGGTCAAAAAAAGGGAAAGGCTTTCCCTTCCTTCTTTAAAATTGGAGGGAAAACAGGCAAAGAAAATAATTGAATTAACTGCTTTTGATGAGGTTAAATATAAAGGGCAATTATAGATGAGTAAATATGCATTATTTTTAGGCTGTACTACACCTGTAAAGGTTATGCAATATGAAATTGCCTCCAGGTGGGATTGTAAATATTTTGAGATTGAATTGATCGACATGGAAGATTTCGTTTGTTGCGGTATTAACCAAATTAATTTGAGTATAGACGCAGGGCTTTTGATGGCAGCAATGAATCTGGCTTTAGCAGAAGCTAAAGAGTTGGATATTCTTACCCTTTGTGCTGCTTGTACAGGTGCTTTAGCAGAAGCAATAGAAAGATTAAAAGATAAGACAACAAAGGATAGAGTAAATGAAAAATTGCGAGATATCGGTTTAGAGTATAAAGGAAGGGCTAAGGTAAAACATATTTCAAGAGTCCTTTATGAAGATATTGGCGTGGAAAGAATAAAAAAAGAAGTAAAAAAAGATTTATCCGGTTTTCGTGTAGCTCCTCATTATGGTTGTCATTATTTAAAGCCGAAGTCTGCTTTTGAAGGATTTGAGGAACCCGATGATCCCAAAACTCTGCATCAGCTTATTTCTGCTACAGGGGCTCAGCCTATCGAGTATGAAACTCTTAATCTTTGCTGCGGAGGAAAGAGTTTTCCTGTTTCTGAGGATTTAGCCTGTTTTTTGGTACAAAAGAAACTTGATGATTTGATAGATAAAGAAGTGGATGCAATGGTTCTCCAGTGTCAGTCCTGTTATCTTATGTATAGTGACCAACAGAAAGAGATAAACGAAAAGTACGGCAGACAATATAATTTACCCGTAATTCTTTATCCCCAGCTCCTTGGGCTTGCTTTAGATGCAGATCCTATAAAAGATCTTGGATTAAATTTACATACTATTTCACCGGATAAAATTTTGACTAAGGTAGCATAAAAAAATTTAAGTATCAAACCTACTATTGTGGACAGATAAATAAAAAGGATGTTTAGAGAGAGATAAGAGATGTTTAAGGTAGATAAGGAGAGATGTGTAGGATGCGAAGTTTGTGTAGAATTTTGTCCTAGAGAAGCAATATCAATGGTTGATAACAAAGCCCAGATCGATGCTAATAAATGCGTTGATTGCGGAAGATGTGCTCAGGTATGTCCTCGAAGGGCAATCTATCCTGGTATGCCGTCACAACAAAGTTTTTCTCCAAGCCAAGAGCAGATGTTTCCTAATTCCGGTTTTGGTATGGGTTACGAGATGCCTGCTCGTCCTGGAGACATGGGTCGCGGCATGGGGAGGGGTTTAGGGAGAGGTCCGCGTGACGGCAGAGGCCGTAGAAGAGGAGGTGGAGTTAGAAGAGGAAGATGAAAATTTTGCTAAGGCCGGTAAAGATTAGTTTTGTTTTTATAAAACTTTAAGGTAGACATAATAGGAGGGGTGGTAATGTTAGATACAAATCTCAGGCATATAGAAAGTCGTGAAGAAATTAAGGAGTTATTAAAAAATAATGCGAGTGTTATGATTTGCTGCGGAAGGATGGGTCCGATGTGTATTCCCGTTTACGGTATCATGGAAAAATTGGAATCGGAATATCCGCATGTCCGGATGGTAGATATGGATTTCGATGTTACTGTTGCTTCTTTTATCAGGAAATTGCCTGAATGCTCTTATTTTATGGGGTTACCTTTTACCGTATATTTCAAAGATGGTAAAGTTGTCGAGGCCACAAGCAGTATTCAGGATGAGAAACAAATAACGGGGATATTGAATAGAGTATTTCAAAGAGCAAAAGAAACTGATTATGCATCAGAAAAACTTTGAAACTGCTTAAATCCATAATAGTTATATTTTTCGTTTAACATATAATATGTCAATGGCTTGTTTGCGTGAAAAATAAAAAATTTTTAAGTGTGGGATATAGTTAAAAAAGAGATTTAATATGATTCAAATCAAAAAGAAAGACGAACAGGAATTTATGGTAACCGTAGCCGAAGG
>CAYUDR010000094.1:0-4898 GCA_964443705.1 uncultured Planctomycetia bacterium
CTGATGAACAGCTTGATTTTCCGATTGTTTACGCTTCGGGAAAGGATGGTTACGCGACTCTTGATCTTGATGAGCCGAGAGACTCTATGAAACCTCTTTTAGAGACTATCCTGCATAGGGTATTGCCGCCGATAGCTAACCCTGATATGCCTTTTCAGATGCTGGTTACAATGCTTGATTATGACTTTTATGTCGGGCGAATCGCTATAGGGCGGGTTTTTCATGGGTCCGTCCGCGTTGGGGATCCTGTGGCGCTTGTAAAACGTGATGGAACTATTACTAGGGGCAAGGCAACTAAGATTATGAAGTATCGCGGACTAAACCGTATTGAGGCCAATGAGGCTATAGCAGGAGATATTATATCGATTTCCGGAATAGATGGGGTAGAGGCTGGAGAGACACTTGCGTGTGTTGATGAGCCAAAAGGATTGCCAGCTATTAAAATAGATGAGCCTACAATTTCTATGAACTTTTCTCATAATACAAGTCCCCTTTCAGGCAAGGATGGAGGCAGATTTTTAACATCACGACATATGCGGGAGCGTCTTCTGCATGAAGCTATGATTAATGTTGGTATCAAGGTCGAGGAGGTTGCGGGAACTGAGCGGTTAAAAGTTTCAGGCCGCGGTGAACTGCATCTTGCTATTCTTATTGAAACAATGCGTCGTGAAGGGTATGAGATGGAAGTTTCAAAGCCCCAGGTTATTTTAAAGATTATGGGTGGTCAAACGCTTGAGCCTGTTGAAGAGGTGATAATCGAAGTGGAAGATGAGTATCGGGGTGTTGTTATGCAGGCGCTTGGAGTTCGCAAGGCTCAAATGCGCGACATAAAGACAACATCTTCGGGTGCTATCCGTATGGAATTTGTTATTGCTTCAAGGGCATTAATTGGGTTTAGAGGCGAGTTTCTTATGATGACCCGAGGTAGTGGTGTCATGTACCAGAATTTTCTCGAATATCAGACCTATAAAGGAGATATGCCTACCCGTCAAAGTGGTGTTCTTGTTTCACATGGCCTCGGTGATGCTGTGGCGTATGCACTTTATAATTTACAGGCACGTGGTGAGATTTTTGTTAGGCCGGGAGAAAAGCTATATGAGGGGATGATAGTTGGTATAAACAACAAAGGGGTCGATCTTGTTGTAAACGCCTTACGTGGGAAGAAATTAACTAATATGCGCGCTTCAGGAAGTGATGACGCTATTACACTTATACCTCCGCGGCAAATGACTATTGAATTCGCTCTTGAGTTTATTGAGGATGATGAATTGGTTGAGATAACTCCAAAGCATATAAGGCTCCGGAAATTGAATTTAACGGAAATAGTTCGCAAGCGGATGAGCCGTAGCGCACAATCAAAATAATATCACATTTTATATAACCAGAGACAGCAACTAGTTGTATCTTGACATTATAACAGTAGGAGAAAGGGGTCACGCTCAGCATGGTGGGCGGGGATAAAAGGAGGATATTTTGGCAAGAGATAATTATTCATATCAAAAGCGTCAGAAAGAATTGGCAAAGAAAAAGAAAAAAGAAAAAAAGCAACAACGTAAACGGGATAAAAAAAACATACAGGCCAAAGTGGATTCAGAGCAGACTTCGAATTGAGGACTAAGAGCTTAAACATATAAAAAGCGTTAGGGTATTTTATGAATTCGTTTAAAGAATTAGGATTGTCTAAAGATTCGCTGAGGGTTTTAAAGAATAAGGGGTTTGAAATTCCTACTCCCATCCAGGAAAAAGTTATTCCCGGTGTGCTTGTGGGACAAAAAGATATTGTTGGCCAGGCGCAGACCGGCACAGGTAAAACCGCGGCATTTGGTTTGCCCATAATCGAACTTTTAACAGAAAAATCTCATACAGTAAAAGCGCTTATTCTTACCCCAACGAGAGAATTGGCTATACAGGTGGCTGAGGAAATTAATTCGTTGAAAGGGAATAAAAGATTAAACGTCATTCCTGTTTACGGCGGCCAGTCAATAGAACTACAACTTAGAAGTTTGCGAAAAGGAGTAGACATTGTAGTTGGGACGCCGGGAAGGATACTTGACCATATTAAACGGCGCACATTGAAATTAAAAGATATATCTTATCTTGTTCTTGATGAAGCAGACGAGATGTTAAATATGGGCTTTATTGACGATGTTACGAAAATAATGAAAAGCACAAATGCCGGGAAGCGGACGATGTTGTTTTCCGCTACGATGCCGCAGATGATAATGCAGATTGCCAAAAAACACATGAAGGAATACGAAGTATTTAAGGTAACCAAGGCACAGCTAACGGTTAGCCAGACAGACCAAATTTATTTTGAGGTTAGGGAGTCAGATAAATTTGAGGCACTTTGTCGAATTATAGATATTGAAGAGGAATTTTATGGATTGGTTTTTTGCCGGACTAAAAGAGATGTGGATATGATTGGACACCATATGATTGAGAGAGGTTATGACGCCGATGCTTTACACGGAGATATGTCTCAATCTCAGAGGGAAAAAATACTGAACAAATTTAAAAAAGGTTTAATCAATATTCTTGTGGCTACTGATGTGGCAGCGCGGGGAATAGATGTGCAAAATCTTACGCATGTTATAAATTATTCTCTTCCTCAAGACCCGGAATCATATGTGCACAGAATTGGCCGAACGGGGCGGGCGGGCAAAGAAGGCAATGCCGTGACCTTTATTACTCCGCGAGAGTACAGGCAGTTACAGCACATAAGGGAAAAGGCAAAAACAAATATTCGAAAAGAAAAATTACCCGGAATTCAGGATATTATTATTTCCAAAAAACGCAGAATAAAAACTTCTTTGGAAGAAATTATTACCTCTGGATTACAGAGTGAATACTTACAAATGTCCAAAGAGCTACTTGAAATTAATGAACCGCAAAATATTCTGGCAGCTCTTTTGCAACACTCCTTTCGGGGTGAGCTTGATGAAAAAAGTTATTCTGGGATTGAAAATGCTGGTGTGGATGCAAGAGGCAAGACACGGCTTTTTGTGCAGCAAGGCAAAAATAACGGATTGACCAGTAAAAAGCTGGTGCAACTAATCAGGGATAAATGCAGGATTAGGGCCGATAAAATCAGAGACATTCGGATTCTCGATAGATTTTCCTTTATTAGCCTTCCTTTCCATGAAGCGGAAAAAGTATTGGCTTACTTCAAGAAAAACAGAAGTGGTTCAGGGTTATTGATTAAAAAGGCCAAAAAAAGCCGGGGTAAAAAGTAAATTATGCCCCCAGGTCTATAATATATACTTTTGCTGTTTAACTGTTGCTTGGCTGGGTATTAGTGTTGAGCAGCAAAAGCCCGACTACATTTTTACCTTCCTTTACATTTTTATTAATTATTTTAGAATTTTTTAAGTATTTTTTAGTGGGCATAGAAGATTGTCCAAAATTCTGGAAATTGGTACTGGAAAGAGTTCTAATTATCCCTTACTGTCTGAATTGTAGCCAAAAGGAGAAAAGCCCTTGACATATTTTTTTCTTTATGATATAAACATATTCTGATATCTGAATATGAAAGGTGGTTTAAATGAAAACTGAAGAGTATAGAAAAACTTCTGATTTTTTTAATGCCCTTTCTCATCCAACGCGCGTCGAGATAGTTGCAGAATTACTAAAGGGTGAAAAATGCGTCAGCGATATAAGAGAATTGATAGAGATAAGGCAGCCGAATGCCTCTCAGCATTTAACTATTCTAAAAGCAAGTAATATTGTTGACTGCCGCCAGGAAGGGAAAAGAAAATGTTATTTTTTAAAAGACTCTAAATTAATGAAGAATGTCTTAGAATTACTGAAAGCAATATAACTTTTATACTTTTAGGAATTGTAAACGAAAGAGACCCCAATAGTGTTTTTAATGTCAGCACTCTTACCAAAATATATAAGATTACAAATTTTTAAAGATTATTTAACCCAAAATTTGGGTTGAAAAATAGCGGAGAGGAAGATGGAACATCGAGATTTAATTGTAATAGGAGCTGGGCCGGCTGGCCTTAGCGCAGGGATATACGCTGCTTATTTTGGCCTTAAGGCGTTAATTTTTGAGGAAAATATTCCCGGAGGCTTAGCCGCGGAAATTCCTATCTTGGAAAACTATCCTGGTCTTAGCGAAGGAATTAGCGGTAGAAATTTAATTGATAAAATGGTTGAGCAGTGCAAGAGAGCCAAAACAGAAATACATCAGTTTGAGAAGGTCGCCAAGTTGAATTTTGAAGTCAGAGAAAAGACAGTAGAAACAGATAAATCTAAATATACAGCCAACGTCGTAATTATTGCTTCGGGAAGGCATCCAAAGATGCTTGGCGTATCTGGCGAGAAAGAGTTTCGCGGCAAAGGGGTTAGCTATTGCGCGGTATGTGACGGCGCCTTTTTTAGAAATAAAAAGGTAGTTGTAATAGGAGAAGGTAGTCCCGCGGCAGAAGTTGCTTCATATTTATCTAAATTGGCGTCATCGGTGGTTTTGATATGTTTAAGGCCCAGAATAGAGGCAGAGAAGATTCTTATAAAGAGATTGATAGCAAAGAAAGCAGAGATTTTAAATAATGTGGAAGTAAAAGAGCTCAAAGGAGATGTTAAGCTCAAGAGTGTTGTTTTATTTGACAAAAAAACTCAAGATATTAAAGAAATAGAAACCGATGGCGTATTTTTTCAGTTAGAAGAGGCCCCTAATAGCCAATTGGCAGAAAAGGCCGGAATAAGAATAAATGAAAAAGGCTATATTATTGTTGATGAAAAAGGAAGAACGAATATTGATGGCGTATATGCGGTTGGCGACGTAACTAACCATCCACTTAAACAGGTAGTAACAGCGGTTGCCCAGGCGGCTATGGCGGTTAATGACATATTTGATAAAAGCGGAGATATTTAAAAGTGGCGCAAGATAAAAA
>CAYUDR010000095.1:0-4886 GCA_964443705.1 uncultured Planctomycetia bacterium
GGCAAACTTGATCATTTCTGCTTCTGGCAGTATGTAACTTATCAGCTATTTCTTTTTCTTTCCCTGAGAGTTCTTCTTTTAAAAGATTAGTTACATAAGTATGCACATCTTCTTCTTCTGGAAGTCTAAGTTTTTTCTTTTTTTCTTTCAGGAGAAGTTTTTTTAATCCCTCAACTAAAATTTGGGCCTCTTTAGCGGAAATTATTTTTTGTTTGCCCAGCATCTTGGTGTGAGCAATACTGCCCCTGATATCATAGACAAGGAGTTTTTTATCTATATCAAGGCTGGCCACAAAATCTTCTACTTCCTTAGTTTGTTTTTTACTAAAAACTGAACCATAGAGTTTCTTTTTCATTTCTTTCTTCTTCCCGTTAATTTATAAGGTAAACCTAAAATTTCAATAAAACCGGCTGCAGCTTTTCTGTTGAAGATATCCCCCCTGCCGTAGGTAGCCAGTTTCTTGGAATACAGGGAGAATTTCGATTTTCTGCCTAAAGCTATGATATTACCTTTATATAGTTTTAGTTTTACTTCTCCGCTTATAAATTCTTGAGTTTTGTTGATAAACTCATCCAGGGCTTCTTTTAAAGGAGTGAACCAGAAACCGTCATAAATTAGCCCGGCATATTTTTTTTCCAGTTCTTTCTTTAAATGATTTGTCTCTTTATCAAGGGCAATGGCCTCGAGTTCCTTATGGGCATAAATTAAAATGCTAGCTGCCGGGGCCTCATAGATTTCTCTTGATTTTATGCCAATCTGCCTATTTTCAACCAGGTCGCTTCTGCCTATGCCACACTCCCCGCCTATTTTGTTTAATTTTTCAATTAAGCCAGGCAGTTTAATTTTCTTTGCGTTTAGCTTTACGGGTACACCATCTTTAAAGGTAATAGTAACTACCTTCGTCTTTGAACCTGCCTTCTCAGGACTTTTGGTTAAAATATAAGCATCTTCAGGCGGAGCCTTCCATGGATCCTCTAAAATACCGCACTCAATACTTACCCCCCAGATATTTTCATCAATAGAATAAGGGCTCCTCTTGGTAACGTCTACGGGTATATGATGTTTTTTAGCATAGTCTATCTGTTCTTCTCTTGATTTAAAACTCCATTCCCTCGCCGGAGCCACAACTTTTAAATCCGGAGCGAGGCAACTAACTGAAATCTCAAATCTAACCTGGTCGTTACCCTTGCCTGTGCAACCATGAGCCACATATTTAGCACCTAACTTTTTAGCTGCTTTAACAAGGCCTTTGGCTATTAAAGGTCTGGATAAGGCAGTGGCCAAAAAATACTTTTCTTCATAGACAGCATTGGCCTTTATGGCAGGTATTACAAAATCAGTGACAAATTCTCCCTTCAAATCTTCAATGATAACTTTTTTTACCCCGCAATTAAGGGCCTTTTTCTTCACCATGGCTTTGTTTATCGGCTGGCCTATATCAGCCAGATAAGCGTAAACCGAAAAACCTCTCTCTTTAAGCCAGCCAACGGCTATAGAAGTATCGAGACCGCCTGAATAAGCTAAAATTACCTTTTTCTGCATTTTATTTCCTCTTTCCCAAAAGTAACACTAAAATGGCTTTTTCAACATGAAGCCTGTTTTCTGCCTGATCATAAACAATAGACTGTTTTGAATCCATTACCTGATCTGTTATTTCGTCTCCCCTGTGAGCAGGAAGACAATGCATGGCATAAGATTTTTTTCCGGTTTTATTAAGTAACTTTGAATTTAGCTGAAAAGGTTTAAATATTTTTTTTCTTCTTTCATATTCCCCTTCTTTGCCCATGCTTGCCCAGACATCTGTATAGACAAAGTCAGCACCATTGACTGCATCACCGGGCTTATCAAAAAACTCTATTTTACTATTACTCTTTTTGGCAAAACTAACTGCTTGTTTTGCAATTTCTTTTTTGGGCCCATATCCTTTTGGCGTAGCTACACTCAAATTAATGCCCAACTTTGAACAAGCCAGCATTAAGGAATGTAAAACATTATTGCCATCGCCGACATATGCAACTTTTATAATCTTTGAATTTCTAGCTTTTTCTTTTATGGTAAATAAATCACTCAAGCCCTGACATGGATGCAAGAGATTTGATAAGCCATTTATAACCGGAATGCTGGCGCTCCTGGCAATTTCTATTATATCCTTATGTTTAAAGGTCCTGGCTACAATACCATCTGCATATCTTGAAATTACTCTTGCCACATCTTTGGTTGATTCCCTAACGCCCATTTTTATCTCTTCGGGGCCCAGATAAACCGCATGGCCGCCAAGCTGAGTCATGCCCACGGTAAAAGAAACTCTAGTTCTATTTGACGGCTTTTGAAAAATTAAACAAAGCGTCTTTTTTGTAAGCGGTGAACCTTTTAAAATACCTTTTTTCAATTTCAAAGCCAGGCCGAAGATTTCATTGATTTCACCAGAAGATAAATCCGCTATAGAAATTAAGTCTTTCTTAGACAGCATTGGTCAAAACATCCTTTAAGATTTTAATCATTTTATCAATATCTTTCTTTTTAACATTTAAAGCCGGCATTAATCTCAATATATTACCTTGAGTGCAGTTAATTAAAAGACCTTTTTCAAAGCAGGCCTCGACTATATGTTTGCCTTCTATGGTCAGTTCCACCCCTACCATCAAACCCAAACCTTTTACTTCCTTTATAATATCATATTTTTGTTTTAAAATATTTAATTTTTTGAGTAAGTAATTACCCATCTCTGTCGCATTCTTAAGAAGTTTTTCTTTCTTTATGGCTTTAAAAACCGCCAAGCCCGCCGCGCAAACTATGGGACTACCACCAAAAGTCGAAGCATGTGTGCCAGGAGTGAGTAAATCAGCTATTCTTTCCGTTGTCACCAGTGCTCCAATAGGTATGCCGCCGCCAAGGCTCTTAGCTAAAGTCATGGCGTCCGGCACAACTCCAGAATGCTGATAGTAAAAAAATTTACCCGTCCTTCCCATGCCTGTCTGGATTTCATCAAAAATAAGCAGGATGTTCTTTTCCTGGCAAAGTTTTTTTAGCGCTTTAAGATATTCTTCCGGCGCAACATTTATTCCGCCTTCTCCCTGAATGGGCTCAATAATTACAGCGCACGTCCTGGGCGTTATAGCTTTTTCTAAAACCTCTAAGTTACCAAATTCCACACACTTAAAACCTTGCGGCATGGGTTCAAAACCCTGCTGGTATTTCTTCTGGCCGGTTAAAGCTAAAGCACCAAGAGTTCTGCCGTGAAAAGATTTTTCCATGCTGATTATCTCAAACCTGTCCGGTCTGCCAAAAGCCCTGGCAAGCTTGATAGCCGACTCTATGGCTTCGGCCCCGCTATTACAAAAGAACACCTTACCCGGAAAAGAATTATTTATTATTTCCCGGGCAAGTTTTGCCTGTTGTAGAATATAGTAATTGTTGGGTATATGAATTATTTTCTTCAACTGGTTTCTTACGGCACTGACGACCTCGGGATGACAGTGTCCCAGGCCGCTCACTGCCCAGCCAGGGAAAAAATCCAGGAATTCTTTTCCATGCAAATCTATTACTTTCATACCCTTGCCTTTAACAGGAACAAGGGGCGTCTTGCCATAAGTGGGCATTACAAACTGATTATATAAATTAATTACATCTTTAGTTTTCATTTTTCTACCTTACCTCTAACAATTTCCGTGCCAACGCCTTCATCAGTAAAAATTTCAAGTAATACCGAATGTGTTATCCTGCCATCGATTATGTGCGTCTTTACCACTCCACTGTTAAGGGCTTTCACGCAAGCCTTAACTTTGGGTATCATTCCATGCTGAATAATATCTCTATGCATTAAATCCCGGGCTTCTTTAACATTCAAAGTATGAATTAAAGAAGCTTCGTCATCCTTGTCAGTTAAAATACCCTTTACATTAGTGAGTAAAACTAACTTTTCGGCACAGAGTGCCTGAGCAAGCGAAAAAGCAACTTCATCGGCATTGATATTGTAAAGTTGGCCATCTTCGCTTATTGAAAGCGGCATAATAACCGGTATAATTTTTTTCTTTAAAAGTCTTTTAATGGGCTTAATATCTACCTCCGTTATAACACCAACATTACCCACATCGATTTTCGCCTCTTTCTTTTTGATTTTAAAAATATTCTTTTTCCCGCCGCCCAAACCTTTAGCTTTTGAACCCAGTGAAATGATTTCAGAAACAAGTTCGTTGTTTATTGAGTTAAGAACTTTTTTAACTATTTTTATGGTTTCTTCGTCGGTTACTCGTATCCCATCTAAAAACTGTGGTGTTTTGCCCATCTCATGCATTTCCCTTGTTATAAGCGGGCCTCCTCCGTGAACAAGAATAGGGTGCATGCCGATAAAATTCATGAAAACAATATCCTGCAAAGTACCTGCTCTTATTTCTTCGCTGGTCATAGCCGCCCCGCCGTATTTGACAACCACTGTCTTGCCATAGAATTTCTGAATATAAGGCAGCGCTTCTATTAAAATATCTGCTTTCTTTATTATTTCTTCCATCTTCTTTAAGCCCTGTACTTGGAATTTATCCTTACATACTCAGGCGATAAGTCACAGGTGTATTTTATGGCCTGCTGCCTGCCGGATTTTAAATCCAGGATAATCTCTATTTCTTTTTTAAGAAACATTTTTCTTAAAATTCTTTTATCAGTTTTAGTTGGCTCACCACCGCTGAAAATTTTCCTATTGCCTACATAAATATCTAATTTTTTTATATTAAGATTTTTATCGGCACTTCCCGCACTAGAAACAATTCTACCCCAGTTAGGATCTCCGCCATAAATCATGGTCTTAAACAAAAGTGAATTAGCTATAGTTGAAGCTATCTTCTGAGCCTGCTTTTGCAAATGAGCTCCTTTTACTTTAATAACAACAAACT
>CAYUDR010000096.1:0-4870 GCA_964443705.1 uncultured Planctomycetia bacterium
TTATCAACTCCACCACCGAAAACCATCGTTGGTTTAAGTAATATTTCACAGGGGACATATCAGCGGTTTTTGATTAATCGCATATATCTGGTGATGTTAATCGAGGCAGGACTGGATGCTGCTATATTAGACCCACTTGATAAAAATTTAATGCAAGCTATGATTACAACAGAACTTTTAATGAATAAGCATATCTACTGCGATTCTTTTCTTGAGGCATATAAAAACAAATAGGGGTGATTTTGATGAAGGATGAAAAAATAACCATTGCTGATTTAATTCATAAGAAAAAAAACAAACAAAAAATCACCATGCTAACCGCCTACGATTACCAGATGGCGAGATTAATAGACGAAGCAGGTATCGACATGATTCTGGTTGGAGATTCAGTGGGAAATGTGGTTTTGGGTTATGACTCAACCGTGCCTGTTACTATGGAAGAAATGCTTCATCACGCTAAAGCTGTTAGGCGGGGAGTTAAAAAAGCCCTTCTGATTGTTGATATGCCTTTTATGTCTTACAATATTAGCATAGAAGCGGCTATTGGTAATGCCGGTCGTTTTATGAAAGAAGCCGGGGCCCAGGCCGTTAAGTTGGAGGGGGCGGGTGTAATGACTTCTGTAGCCAAAAAGATAGTTGAGGCCGGTATACCTGTTGTTGGCCATATTGGCTTGACGCCCCAGACTACATCTAAATTAAGCGGCTACAAGGTGCAGGGAAAAGATTTGGTGGGAGCCCAGGATATTCTGGATTCAGCTTTTGCACTTCAAAAAGTAGGTTGTTTTTCATTAATTTTGGAATGTGTTCCCTCTGCATTGGCAAGGCTTATTACCCGAAATTTAGATATCCCCACTATTGGCATAGGGGCTGGCTCATATTGTGACGGCCAAGTATTAGTCTCTTATGATTTGCTTGGAGTTGTAAAAGAATTTAAGCCAAAGTTTGTAAAAAGATACGCTGATTTATCTTCTCAGATGGAAAATGCTTTCTCCGATTTTAAAAAAGAAGTCGATAAAAATATCTTTCCTGCCGCAGAACACGCCTTTTCTATGAATGAAGACCTGCTTAAGAAATTAAAAATCAAAAAGTGAATTCATTTTAACGAAGCCGTTACTTATCTTATTAAAACAATAGAGAAAAAAAGTTAAGGAATTTTTTATGAGTAAAGCAAAGAGGATTTTCATTGCCGCTACCCGCCAAAATGATGGCAAGACAATTCTGAGCCTTGGTTTAATAAGAGGGTTTCGCAAAAAGACGGCAAATATTGGTTTTATCAAGCCGGTAGGACAGCGATACTTAATAGAAGAAGAGGAAAAAATAGATGAAGATTCGCTTCTAATAGAAAAAACATTTGACCTGGATTGTGACTTAAAAGATACAAGCCCCATAGCCATAGAGAGAGGTTTTACAGAGAGGTATATTTTAAAGGGCAGCCGGCGTAATCTCTCCAAGAAAATTTCAACTTCTTTTAAACGAGTCTCAAGAAATAAAGACCTGGTTATCATAGAAGGCACAGGCCATGCCGGCGTAGGTTCTGTTTTTGATTTTTCAAATGCAAAAGTTGCCCGGCTCCTAAATTCAAAAGTTATTATAATTTCAAGTGGTGGCATTGGCAGGCCCATAGATGAAATTATGTTAAATAAGGCGCTTTTTGATGCAGAAGGCGTGGAATTGATAGGTGTGATAGTAAATAAAGTTTTGCCTAGTAAATTTGATAAAATAAATAAACTGGTAAGACTGGGTCTTAAGAAGAGGGGACTTGAGACTTTTGGAGTAATTCCTTATCACGAATCTCTTGCAAAACCGACCATACGACAGATATTAGATGAGACAGAGATAAAACTTTTAAGCGGCGAAGAACATCTGGATAATGTTGTTGACAAACCGGTGGTAGGCGCAATGGAACCAAAGGATGCTATCAAGCATATCCAATACAGGAGTTTAGTTATAACACCCGGTGATAGAGAAGATATAATTTTAGCTGTTATAAAAAAACAAAGTTCTAACAAAGAACATACCGCGATTTCAGGTTTTATTTTGAGCGGAGGCATGTTACCTGCCAAAAATATTTTAAAAGAAGTTGAAAAATTTAACATTCCAATTTTAATCTCCAAGCACGATACCTATACCCTGGCCACTTCCATTCATGACCTTATTGTCAAAATAAGGCCCCAGGATAAAGCCAAAATAAGGTTAATTGAGCAATTAGTAGAGGAATATGTAGATTTAGATTTGCTTTATAACCGGCTTTAGCGTGCCCCCGCTTAAACTTTAAAAAGTCAGTATAGTGTATTAATGTTAGCTTTTAGCAAAAAATAAAGTTATATATTAATTCCATATGTTTCCAAATAAAAACGCCTGTTTAAAAAAACAGGCGTTTTTATATTCGAACAAAGCAAATAAAATCAGTTATTTCTTTTTTTTCTTCTTTTTCTTAGCCTTTTTCTTTTTAGCCACTTACTACCACCTCCCTCACTGTTTTGAAAAAAGTGTTATTTTTTTGTCATTTAAAATATACCCTATAAAACTTTAAAAGTCAAGTAATCGGAAAAATTTTTTAAAAAAATTATTTTTTGACAAAAAATTTTTTATAAATTATAATAAAGGGAAGTTTCCCTTGTTAAAAAAACTCAAAAAATAAAAAATGAATTTGTTTAAAAATCAAAAAAAGTTTTTCGGCGGAATTAAAATTCCGGATAGAAAAAAAACTACAGAAAATCTCTCCATTATTTCTTTACCTTTACCCAAAAGAGTAATCATTCCTGTGATTCAGCATGTCGGCGAACCAGCTATTCCTGTTGTAAAAAAAGGAGATAAGGTTAAAGCCGGCCAACTGATTGCCAAAGCAGATTCTTTTATGTCAAGTAATATCCATTCAAGCATCAATGGTACAGTAAGAGAAATTGGAAGATTCCCCCACCCCACACTAAAAGAAAGCCGGGCCGTTTTAATTGAATCCGATGACACAACTTTATTTCCCGGCAAAATTCAAGTATTAACAGAAAGCGAAGCAGAAAGTTTAAGCGCAGTCGGAATCCTGAAAAAAATAGAAGAGGCGGGCATTGTGGGCCTTGGGGGAGCTACCTTTCCCACGCATGTAAAATTACGGACTCACAACGGCAGAAAAATTAAAACCTATATAGTCAACGGCGCAGAATGTGAACCTTTTATAACTTGCGACTATCGCTTAATGATAGAAAAAGCTAGAGAGATTATTCTTGGTTTGAAATTAGCTATGAGAGTTACTGGAGCACAGAGAGCTTTAGTTGCTATTGAGAAAAATAAAAGACAGGCCATAGAAATTTTTAAAAAATTATTAAAAAACGACGATGGCGTTGATGTAGTTAGTCTTAATACCAGATATCCGCAGGGTGCCGAAAAACAGCTGATTAAAACCCTGCTTAATAAGGAAGTTCCTTGCGGTAAAGTTCCGCGGGATTTGGGTATTGTGGTAAACAATATCGCTACGCTTTTTGCTATTTACGAGGCTATTTATAAAGGCAGGCCTTTTTATGAGGAAGTCATCACTGTCAGCGGAGGAGGAATTATGAGACCTGCAAACCTGAGAGTGAGGATAGGTGTGAGTTTGAGAAAAATACTTGAATTTTGCGGGGTTAGAAATGCTTCTAAAATCAAGGTTATTGTAGGCGGCCCAATGATGGGTTATGCCCAAAGCACTTTGGATGCACCTGTTATTAAGGGTAGTTCTTGTGTGCTGGTTTTTATTAACGAAGAAGTTCAGGTTTTTGAATATAACGCTTGCATAAAATGCGCTAAGTGCGCTGATGTTTGTCCGATGAGGCTCTTGCCGATGAAGATTGCACAGTTGGTGAAGCGGGAGAAAATTAGCGAATTGGATAAATTTAATATTGAGGAATGCATAGAGTGCGGCAGTTGCGCTTATGTTTGCCCGGCCTCTATTCCCTTGGTAGAATTGATAAAGTTAGGGAAAATTAAAATGAAGTTACAACTTATGGAGCGCAAGCGAACATAAGTTGTTTAGCTGAATTTAACCCCACACCCAGAAGAAATGGCGTGAAGGTAGAGAGTATAAAATTAATACTATTAAAAATTCTGCATTACAAAGTCATCAAAGTATGACTGCTGGGTGCGGGGTTTAATTCGACCATACAATTTACGTTTACTTTGTTCCGTAAATTGTGGCCTCATTAAAAAAGAAAATTAAAATGAGCAATTTATTAATTCTAAGTTCAGCGCCACACATGAAAAGAAGGCTTAGGACCAGGCATATTATGCTTGAAGTTATTTTGGCCCTTATGCCGGTTGTTTTTGCCAGTATTTACTTTTTTGGTGTGCACTCTGCTTTAGTAATATTAACCTGTGTAATTTCTTGCGTTATAACGGAGGCGATATTTGAATATTTAAGAGGAGTTAAAATTACCATTGGTGATTTTAGTGCAGTAGTAACGGGTGTATTGCTGGCTCTTGTTTTGCCGCCAAGCATTCCTTTATGGGCCGCGGCTCTTGGAGGAGCAGTTTCTATGGGCCTGGCAAAACAACTATTTGGCGGCTTAGGTTCTAATATATTTAATCCGGCTTTGATAGGCAGGGCTTTTCTGGTTGCTTCTTTTCCTTCCATGATGACTACCTGGGTTAATCCTTTTAGTTTGGATGTAGTTACTTCAGCAACTCCGCTTGGGTTGATAAAATTTTCTCATATCCCCACAGGTATAAAAGAGCTCTTTGTGGGCAATGTAGCCGGTTCTCTCGGTGAAACTTCTGCTCTGGCAATTTTAATAGGAGGATTGTATTTAATTATAAGAGGTCGTGCTGATTGGCGTACACCCTTTAGTTTTTTAGGTACAGTTTTTATTTTTAGCTTAACATCATGGTTTATAAATCCATCATC
>CAYUDR010000097.1:0-4861 GCA_964443705.1 uncultured Planctomycetia bacterium
TCGTTATATCATTAACCATTCCCAAATCTACCAAAGTGCTATCAATGGCAGGATGCCTCACTTCCGCTATCGCCTTACGAATACTCTCTTCAGAAATATTTTTCACCATTGGTTCCTTTTTCTCCTCTTTTAAAATTAATCTCTACTCCGGGATTCTATCTACCGCCTCATATTTTGCCAGAAGGTCATCTTCGGTAAGAAGAAGGTGGCCTTCTTCTGTCTCAACCTCTGTGCCTGTAAACTCCTTATAAATTACATGATCGCCAATAGCAACTTCATCGGTCGCATCTTCTGCCAGGGCAACTATCTCGCCTTCTCGAAGCTTTTCTTTGGCACTATCAGGAAGAAATATGCCTCCCGACGTCTTCTCCTTAGACTCAAAAGGCTTCACTAAGATATGCCCATTGATTGGCTGTAACTTCATATTATCACCTCCCCTGTTTAACTTGACAAAAGCCTGTCAATCTTTGCCTGATCGAATCCTACTACTAAATGGCCATCAATATCAATCTGAGGCACTGCCATCTGGCCGCTGCGCCTGACTAACCTTTCGGCGGCGTGCTGGTCATGCGATATATCTACTGTCCTAAAATTAATGCCCCGGCGCCTTAAGTAAGCCTTTGCAGTGCCGCAGGCAGGACAACCTGCCCCGCTATATACAACCACACGATGAGAAATTCCTTGTTCACCGCTTTTATGCGGCGATGCTATGCCACAGAAAATACGGCTATAAAACCTGGCGTTTTCAACCCCTTCTATACGATAGGCTACTTTTCCTTCGCGAAGCGCCAAGACCGTAGGTACATTCTTAACCTCGAACTGTTTATGCATGCCTTTGGCTTTTTCTACGTCTATAACATAAACGGGGATTTCTTTATTCTCTTCGCTAAATTTCTCGATCTCGACCAAGGCACGCTTTGCATTAAATGAAAAATTCCCATAAAACATCAATATCAGAAAATACTTATGTTTATTCTGTTCATTTTGAAAGTGATTCCGGTCTTTTATCCATTCTATCATTACCACTTACCTCTCAAATCCTGTTTAAAAGAATTTTTACTTCTTTCTGAATGAGTCCGTAAACACTCTCTTCCAAATCCTTAAAAGGTAATTTCTTTTCCTTTTCGACGCCAAGAAACGAAGTTAACTCGATATAACTATCTATCGGCATACCTTCTCTTTCAAAAAGTTTCTTGCCGCATTGGACAGTGCAGGCATCTATCAAAATACGCTTTTTTGAGTTTTTTACGATCTCCTTAAACTTCCATGGCACTATAACAGCGGGGAGACATCCGATCTTTACATCATCCGGATTTTCTTCCCATATCCTTATACAGGTTTTAGATGCGGCAACGCCGGTAGCACATCCTCCATAACAGGTAAAAAGCAAAAGCTTATAGGGCTTGGACATTTTTTAATTTTTCGAGTTCTTCTATGGTTTTCTCTGCAACGAGTTTCTCTTTATTAAAATGCTTTATCATCCGTTGCAAGCACTTGTTTTCCTCTTTAACATCGCCTAGGTGCTTTGCGCAAAGCTCCATAAAGTTCTTTGTCTCTTCAACGTTAGCCTTTATATCCTCCGGTATTTTCTCGCTATCATGCCTTACTGCCTCCTTTGGACAGACGCTATGACAAATACCACAATGAATACATTCTTCCATATTTATCTTTGCCTTTTCGTTTTCCATTGAAATCATTTCTACCGGGCATTTCTCGACACAAACTTCGCAGCCAGTACACCTTTCTACATCAACCCAAGGCATTTTAGCACCTCCTGAAATTTATATAGCTCCATACATATCATCCCCTTCCCTTATATTTATTAACTAATTCGTTGTTGTAATTATCCCACAACCCATTTTCTTTTCTATAATGTATGCGCAAAGTAACATCCCTGAAAACGTCCACATCTATATAAAAGCTATCTAATAAAGGGGGTTTTTCAAACGTTACAATGTAATGTTTTGTAGCATCAGAAGGAATTTTATAAGTAATGGGGGTTTCGTCATTTAGTTTAAGTTCATTTTCCACACTATCCTCGATATACATAGAAATCTCTTCATTTGCTGAATAACGCCTATTGGGCGGTGAAGCAAAAGTGTAAGAAGGCATCAATTGTATGTCGTATTCGTTGTCATTCCTGTAGTGGAGCATAAATACTAAATATCCTCGAGCAGGGAAAAATAAAGGTTTATATTTCCAATCAGGGCAAAAAGACCAATCTACCTTTATCCCCTTATAATTTATCCCTTTATCATTGGTTCTTGTATCTGTGATAAAATGTGTTTTCCCATGAACCGCTGTGTTTCTGTTCGCCATAAATAAAGTTATGCCTATAATGAAAGGAATTAAGACAATTATTAAACCTATGATTAAAGAACGAATTTTCATTTTTTCCTCCTTTTAATGCTGAGGTTTAAAAAAGGCTCCACCCTCAAGCCACTTAATAGTCCCAAATACCACAGTTATCCAGATTATCACTACCAACAAATTCAAAGTTATCAGCATCCCGTGCAAAAAATTGGTTGCTATGCACTTGGCCAAAAGACCTGTAGAAACCACGAATGCTTCAAGGGGAAAGGTATAAGCCCACCACCCAAATACCAAAGGATGGTTTTTAATCTTAATATAGTGCGCAATTAAAATTATTACAAGTATTAACCACCAAAAAGAAAAACCCCATAATGCAGAAGCTATTATTTTTACAAAAGGAAACACAGATATAAAATTTATTCCGAATAGACTCCCATGCGAAGCTTCAATAGCTTGAATAAACTTTATTAAAAACACGGCCATGATGGCTGTAGGCGCTATCCCTATCATAATCGTAGGTGCCAAGCTTCCTTGCGGAATTGTCCCACAGTTATAACGACGCCATACCGTTGCGCCAACAAATAAAAAATTAAAAAAACCAATCCCCAAAGCTACCATAGAAATTACGAATAAAATAGGGGCCAAACCAGTCTCTGCCCAATAGACATCCAATAAACAGGCTCCAAGCACAGGAATTATAAGATGGGAAACCGGGGGAATAAACCAAGAATAATTAGCATCGTTTAGACGAACCTCTTTATTTAAAAAATGAATTCGTACCAACAAATATCCAAAAGTAAAAATTCCTATAGTTCCCAAGAAGAAAAATACTATACTCAGATGATAAGCAAACCAAGGGCCAAAAAGCATCGGGCCGAGTTTGTTGGTGCCTGTTCCCGCTAAAATAAAGGAAATAGGCATGGTGGGGAAAAAATTACCTCTTACAGGATGTTGTAAATCTTTCTTAACTTCTTCCGGATACATAAAAAATCGTAATGTCCAGGGTATTAAAAATGCGATAAATATCACAACAGTCAATAAATAGAATCCCAAACCTATATACAACAAAGGAGAAAAAAGCCTGGCTACCTCCGAAGACAACTGCATAGTAATAGATATAGCCGCGGTACCCATAACCGCAGCACCCCATTCCGGGCCAAAATTTTTTACTATCTTTTTGAACATAATACCCTCTCTTTTTTAACTATACCCGACACTTAAAAATTTTTCATTTTTCTTGCTGAATTGTTCAACCTCAGCCAGAGCGCGCTTTGCAGCAGAAGAAAACTTTGCATAAAATACCGACATCAAGAACTCCCTATGTTTCTCTTGCGCTTTCTGCATATGCCTATAGTCTTTTATCCATTCAATCATTGTAATTCTTTTCTCGCTTTGAGTAGCCTTATAAATTTACTGAAGAAAAAATGCTCCTCAAAAGCGGTAAATCCTTCTTCTACCAGTATCTTCTTCCAATCTCTTCCAACAAAATCAAAAGCATAAGGGCATTCTATGAATTTAAAGAAAGTCCGCTGGGGAAAAGGAAGACTCTTTAAATCAAATTCGTTCCAATCCAAAATGTAAAATCCCCCATTCTTCTTTAATGCCTTGTAGGCATTATCTATAATTGTTTCTCTGGTATCATGGGGAAATCCATGTAGGACAAAAGAAATAAAAACCTTATCGAATTTTTCTTCAAAAGGCAAAGATTGGTCAACTCTTGCATAGATGATTTTAGCATGAGGGAAACTAGTGCACTTTTTCTTAAACTGGGAAATCATTTCTCCGGATATGTCAGTTCCTATTAATTCTCCTTCTTTCGAAAGATATTTCATCATTAAGCAGGCATTTCTGCCGGTTCCCGCACCTAAATCAAGTATTTTATCCAGAGGTCTAATTTTCATTAATTTAATAGCTTCTTCTATAAATGACGAATATCTTCCAAGGGTTATAATATTCATCAACTTATCGTAATATCTCGCAGTGAATCCTTTAACTTCAACCTTTGATTTAGGATAATAATCAATCATGTTTTCTATCGCAACGCTTTATAAATCACACCAAAAGCAAGAGTTATAATAAGTATTGTAAGTCCGATCTCTAATTGAATAGATTTTGTTTTTAACGAAACCTTACTCCCTATCCTTGCACCTATTATTGAACCTATCAGAACATAAAATGCTGATAACCATGGTATGTTCCCTCTATGCCAGTATATTGGAATAGCACCAAAGGCAGTAAAAATTGATACAGTTAATGAAGTAGCAATTGCTTTATGAGTATTAAGACCAAGACTTTTAAAAAGGGCTGGAAAGATTTGACCGCCACTACCACCCCTTAGACCTGTTATAAAACTTACAAAAAAAGAAGAACCAAAAATATTTTTCTTAGTAGGTTTAATCCTTTGAGTAAGCCTTGGTGCAATCCTACCTGAATGAATGCCAAATGCTACTATAAAACAAAGTGTAACAAAGATAATGGCTAAGATTAGTGTCGGAATAAACCCTACAGAATATGCTCCAATTACTTCTCCTAAAACACCTCCAATAAT
>CAYUDR010000098.1:0-4808 GCA_964443705.1 uncultured Planctomycetia bacterium
ATATCTATCGTCAATATTATATAAATTATAACTTTATCTATTTTTCGATTTCCACCTTTTTACTCTGGCAGGCAAAGGCGCCCTTCACCACATAGACAGCATAAATCAAAATAAATAAAATAAAGAAAAACCTGACTTTGAAAAGAAAAACCTCCACTACTGCAGCCAGAATAAAAGGCAGGGTCAAGCCGAAAGCAGATATTCTGAAAACTTGAGGATATTTCAACTCCAGGTTTTTGGCTCCGGAAATCATGAAAGGTAAAAGGCTGAATAATAAAATTTGAATGGTCTTGGTTATGGCATAATAAATGAAGGAAGCTATAAAAATTAAAGGGAAGACAACTCTAAAAGCATTTTTTTTCCACTTGTTAATAGTATTTTTATCCAGAATAAGTGTTTTAATTTTTGAAAGTTCGTAAGTATTAGTTTGGGTTTCTGACTGCTTATATATCAATTTATGTTTTGTGAGCAGTAGGCCCTGTTTAACCGACTCATCTATAGAAATAGTCTGGCCGGTGGTATCAATGATAATTTCAAAATTTTCCTTTTTTATCTCAAAAGGCATATTGGCATCTACACTAACTACACCGTCGGTTATAATAATAACAGGTAAATTCATTATAGCCCAATCACCCGCCTCATTAACAAACTCGCCTACCTTTCTGCTAACTCCTAAAGAAATAAGGATACTGGCGATAAATAAAAGTATCAAAAGATATTTAAAAACAACAGCAGCTTTAAAATTTATGACCTTTTTATAAAAATCAAAATTACTTATGCTTTGCCAGAAAAACGAGAAAAAATTTTTCATTTTACTTCCCCTTTTTAGGTAAGGACTTTATTTGACCAATTTTAATAATATCTCCGTTTTTGCCTTGAGTTGAATATTGCCTGTGCCCCCCGTCATCATGGCTGTCAGGTCCCACGCTGTAAATTAAAAAATCCGCCTTTGGATAAATTTCTATAACCTGCCTGCCGGATTTATATTTATAAATCTGTCCATTTTCAGAGAATGGGTCAACTGGCAAGGCCTTCACCATGCCACTTTCTTTCAAAATCAACAAATTCCTTGGCGTCTCTTGATGCTGCTGATAATACTCATTTATTAGTTGTTCCAGCCGCAGGAAATCAATATACACCTTAGCAACTTTGACATTCTGTCTCGCCTTAAGAAAGCTTGGTTTTATGTGAGGAGCTGTAATTATTAATAAAACCGTTATGACTATTAAAAACAACAATCTAATCGCTCCGAAGATAATACCGAGCACAGCCAGGGCCTCACCCTTTAAAGTATGATGGGACTTATGAATTCTAACGAGAGCTGCTATTCCCAAAATAATAGCCAGAATTTCAGTCAATGGTATAAAAAAGATGAGGCTCAATAGAAAACTGGCTATGGGAAGCTTGCTTCTTCTTGATAATACTTTTTGCATAATAAATACTTTTTTTAAAATTTAACCTTGACCAAATGCAGGCCGTGAGCGGGGGCGCATGGCCCGGCTTCTTTTCTATTTCTTACCTTCAAAATTCTTTTCATGCTGCCGGGGGGTAATTTCCCGCGGCCTATTTCAATCAACGTTCCTATGATGTTTCTAACCATATTATAAAGAAAACTCTCTCCCTCTATATCAACGATAAGAAAAGAGTTTTTCTTTCTTAAGGAAACTTTTGATATTTTTCTCTCCATCCGCCTTATCCTTTTGTCCGAAGCCGCGAAAGACTTAAAATTATGCCTGCCGACTATTCCCTTAAGCTCCCTTCTCATCAGGGAAACATTAAGTTTATAGGGTAGGCGCCAGGAATATTTATACCAGAAAGCGCTTTTTATCTTTGAATTGTAGATAAAATAACGATAAATTTTTGACCTGGCAGACAACCGTGCATTAAAATCAAGCGCAACTTCTTTTGCCGACTTTACACAAATATCCCCTGGTAATAAGGTATTAGATGATTTTAAGATTCTATCGACACTTAGGGTTGTGAGGGTTTTAAAATTGGCTGCCTGTTTTCGGGCATGAACACCGGCATCGGTTCTGCCGGCAGCAGTCAGTCTTATTTTTTCACCCAATATCAAAGAAAGTTTTTTTTCTAAAATTTCCTGAATACTTATTGCATTCTTTTGAATTTGCCACCCAGCATACCCAGAACCATCATATTCTATCTCAAGCAGGAGATTCCTCATAAAATTTCTGCAATCTGGACTGCATTAAGGGCAGCACCTTTTCGTAAATTATCGCAGGTAATCCATAAATTGAGTGCTCTTGGATGCGAAATATCTTCCCTTATCCTGCCAACATAAGTAAGGTCTTTGCCTTCGGCTAAAAGCGGAGTAGGGTATTTTGATTTTTTCGGTTCATCAATTACTTTAATGCCGGGGGCTTTCTTTAAAATCTGCCTTGCTTTCTGAGCCGTTAATTTCTTTTTAGTCTGAATGTTAACTGCCTCACTGTGAGAAATTAAAACCGGTACTCGCACACAGGTGGAAGTAATTTTAAGCGAATCGTCCTCAAGAATTTTTCTCGTCTCATAAACCATCTTCATTTCCTCTTTGGAATAACTATTATTTAAAAAAACATCAATTTGAGGAAAAAGATTAAAGGCTATTTGGTGGGGTAGAATTTTTTTATTTACACGCACTCCCCGGCCCACAAGCACAGATTTTGACTGCCTGATAAGCTCATCCACGGCCTCTTTACCCCATCCTGAAACAGCCTGATAAGTAGAAATTACTAATCTCTCTATGCCGGCCGCATTGTAAAGAGGTTTGAGCGTTACCACCAATTGTATAGTCGAACAATTCGGATTAGCGATAATGCCCCTGTGCTTTTTAACTGCACTGGGGTTGACTTCAGGGACAACCAAAGGAACATTTTTATCCATGCGAAAGGCATTTGAATTGTCAATAACCACTGCTCCCGATTTCGCCGCCAGAGGAGAAAACTTCTTACTTAAATTTGCCCCGATACTAAAAAGGGCAATATCTATGCCGCTAAAAGAATTCTTTTTTAGCTCTTCCACCTTAAAGCGGCTGCCTTTAAACTTTAGGCTCCTGCCCACAGAACGCTTAGAGGCCAATAGCCTAAGTTTATTTACGCCAAGCGAACTTTTCTCAAGGACCCTCAGCATCTCTTGTCCCACCGCACCGGTGGCACCGACTACAGCCAGATTATATCTCTTTTTCATAACTAAATTCCTCATTCACTTTATTATTAATTTTAACCAAGGCACCTTACTACTAAATCCCCGACTTCTTGTGTGGTATAGCCCATTTTGCCGGCCGATAAACTTTTCAACTTGGTGCTTGTAACTTTTATTATTGAGTCCTCAATCATTTTGGCCGCTTTCCTCTCACCTAAATGTTCGAGCATCATCATTACCGCCGAAATTGCAGCCAGGGGATTAATCACGTTTTTTCCGGTATATTTAGGAGCTGAACCACCAATGGGTTCAAACATAGATACGCCTTCCGGGTTTAAATTGGCACCGGCGGCAATACCCATGCCTCCCTGTATCATTGCCCCTAAATCGGTAATAATATCACCAAACATATTATCGGTTACAATTACATCAAACCAGTCGGGATTTTTTATCATCCACATGCATATGGCATCAACATGCGCATAATCTTTGCTGATATCACTGTAATCTTTGCCGACTTTTTCAAAAACTCTCTGCCATAGGTCAAAGGCATAAGTTAAAACATTGGTTTTGCCGCAAAGAGTAAGTTTTTTTTCTTTATTTCTTTTTCTGGCATACTCAAAAGCAAACTTTATACATCTTTCAACTCCCTTATAGGTATTTCTGGAAACCTGCAAAGCAACCTCTTTTTCTGTATCCTTATTTATAAACTGGCCTTCGCCAACATAGAAACCCTCTGTGTTTTCTCTCACCACCACAAAATCTATATCCTGCGGGCCTTTATCCCTGATGGGTGTCCAAACTCCCGGATAAAGTTTAATGGGTCTCAAATTTATATATTGGTCAAGGGCAAATCTAATTTTTAGCAGAATGCCTCTTTCTAAAATTCCCGGCTTGACGTCCGGATGGCCGATAGCGCCAAGATATATAGCATCGAGAGTCTTAAGTTCCTCAATAGCGGAATCAGGTAAAACTTCGCCGGTCTTAAGATAATGCTCCCCGCCAAAATCAAAATGCGTAAGAGAATAAGAAAAATTTCTCACTTGAGAAACTGCCTCTAAAACTTTAAGCCCCTCCCTGATGACTTCCGGGCCGGTTCCGTCACCCGGAATAACGCCTATTTTGTAATTTGCTTTGTCTTTTTTATCCATACCATTAATCCCCCGCTTAAAATAATATCTTCTAAAAATTCAGGAAATTTAGCAACCTGATACTCCTTGTGCCGGGTGAGATTTTTAATTTCACCTTTATCAAAATCAACTATAAGTTCATCGCTTTCTTTAATAATGCCTGCCTCTTTGCATTCAACAAGCGGTAAACCTATGTTTATAGAATTTCTTAGAAAAATACCTGCAAAGCTTTTTGCCACAACACAAGAAATGCCGCAGCCTTTTATAGACAACGGTGCATGCTCCCGGCTTGAACCACAGCCAAAATTCTTACCGGCAACTATAATGTGGCCTTTAGAAACCTTGGATGAAAACCCGGGATGAATAGTCTCCATGCAATATTTGCCAAGTTCTTTCTCATCTGTAGAAACTAAATACCTGGCAGCGATTATTTCATCTGTATTTACATCATTACCGAATTTCCAAACCCTACCCCTTAATTTCATATATTTTTCTCCTAACACCTAATCTCTCAAGATGTGCGAGGCAAAACCATCGCAC
>CAYUDR010000099.1:0-4754 GCA_964443705.1 uncultured Planctomycetia bacterium
ACTTGGGGCATTGAACCTTCTAAATCAGCTTATAAATATAGCAAAGAGAAACTAGGGTTAAATATCTTCAAAGGAATCTTAAAAGAGGCAAATTTCTCTAATGATTATTTTGACACAGTAACATTATGGGAAGTCCTTGAACAAGTTTATAACCCATTAGCAGAGTTACAAGAAATAAAAAGGATATTAAAAAAGAATGGATTAATTGTTCTTAGATTACGTAATGTAACCTTTCATATTTTTATTTATCGCTTCTTTAGAAAGTTAGGTAATCTTGCTAAAAGATTAAATCTTAAGCCCACAGTATTTCATCTTTATAATTTTTCGCCGAAGACAATAAGAAAATCTTTAGAGAAAGTCGGTTTTGAGGATATCAAAATAATGCCATCTGAATTTACCTTAGGAGATCCCTATTCTTCGGGGGGGAGTTTGAGTCTATTTTCTGTAATAGTAATAAAAAAGGTTATCTTTTTCTTATCTAAGTTTATCTTTTATTTCTCAGGTGGTTTATTGGTTGTGGGTCCTTCAATTTTAGTCTTTGCTAAAAAGCCATAGGGGATTATAGAAGGAAGGTTATGCCCAAAATTAAAGTATTACATATTATTACCAGGCTGGATAAAGGCGGCTCGGCACAGAGCACCTTGCTTGCAGTCGCCGGATTAGATAAAGAGAAGTTCGATGTAACCTTGATGAGTGGTAAAATAAATGACTCAGATGAAGAAATAGCCAATCTTCTCGCTCAGAAGAAGATAAATTGCGTTTTGATTCCCGAATTAGTAAGAGAAATTAACCTATGGCAAGATATAAGGGCATTTTGGAAGATATATCATTTTATTAAAGAAGGGAAATTTGATATCGTCCATACTCACAGTTCCAAAGCGGGAATACTCGGTCGCTGGGCGGCGAAATTAGCCGGGGTTAAAATTATTATCCATAAACCTCATGGGCATATATTTGATGGATATTTTGGTTGGTTTAAAAGTAATCTATTTATTCATTTAGAGAGATTAACCGGCTTAATTACCGACAGGATAATTACTCTTACCCAAATTGGTAAAGAACAACATATAAAATACAGAATTGCTAAAACAGATAAATTTGTTCCAATGTATAGTGCGATTGAAATAGAGCAATTTTCTAATTTCCAGGCAGATATAATGGGACAAAAGGAAAGGTTGAATATTCCTTTGGGTGTCCCGGTTATTGGGACGGTTAGTCGCCTGGAGCCTATAAAAGGTAATCGATATTTTATTGGCTCCATACCTGAAGTAACTAAAGTTTTCCCAGCCCTAAGAGTTATTATTGTTGGAGGCGGTAGTGAAAAGAAGGAATTAGAGCGTTATGTGGAGAGACTTGGTCTTTCAAAAAATGTCATTTTTGTGGGGCCATGCAATGATATTCGCGAGATATTGAGCATCTTTGACATTTTTGTTTTATCTTCTTTGAATGAAGGCATGGGCAGGTGTTTATTAGAGGCGCAAATTTTGGGTGTGCCGGTTGTAGCTACAAAAGTAGGAGGAATTCCAGAAGTAGTTAGAGATGGCGTAACCGGCATTTTGGTTTCGTCGCGGAAGCCAGATATGATGGCGAAGGCGATAATTAAGTTACTAAAGGACAAGTCTTTAAGAGAAAAAATGTCAGAAGAAGCCAAAAGATGGGTAGATAGCAGGTTTAGTCTTAAAATTTTGGTTAGAAAACTTTCTGATTTATACAATGAATTAATAAAAGAAAAATTAATATCTTGAATTGACAAAAAAGGGGATGAGATATTATAGATAAATTATCCTAACTAAAAAGGACGGTGTAAGTTAAGGGAGAGAGGTAGGTTATATTGACAAATATAGGCTGATATGATATACTCATTAAAAATAAGGTAAAAAATAAATATAAAAAGCAATAATGATAGTTTCGGTTCATCAGCCACACTATTTACCATGGCCAGGGTTCTTTCATAAGGTTGGTAAGAGTGATTGTTTCGTCTTTCTAGATAGGGTTCAGTATGAAAGGAGAGGTTTTCAGAATAGAAACAAGATTAGACGGCCCAATAGCTGGATGTGGTTGACAGTCCCCGTCAAGAACAAAGGGCTGTTTGAGCAAAAGATATGTGAGGTGGAAATAGACTATACTTATGATTGGCGTCAGAAGCATCTGAAGAGTATTAAAATGAACTATGCTCGAGCACCTTTTTTTTGTGATTTAGAAAAATATTTTAAAAAGATTTATAGTTCAAGGTGGCAATATTTGATGGATTTAAATGTTCATCTAATTCAATTTTTCTTAAAGTATCTTGAAATTAATACCCCCATTTATTACGAATCAAAACTTAAAACTACGCAAAAAAATACTGACCGCATAATAGAAATTTGTGAAAAATTAGGAGCCGATACTTACCTTTCGGGCGTGGGCGCCAGGGCATATCTGGATGAAGAGAAATTCAGGCAAGCCCGCATTAAACTTATATATCAGGATTTCAAATACCCGGTGTATAAACAATGTTTCGGCACAAATTTCATTCCAAATTTATCGATTATTGATTTAATTTTTAACTGTGGTAAAAAAAGTAGAGAGTTACTCTTTAAGGAATAGATATTTTATGAATATACTGGCTATTGGCGCACATCCGGATGACATAGAATTTGGTTGCGGGGGCACTTTATTAAAATATTCTAAGGTGAGAGCTAAAATTTATTTATTAATATTGACCGCCGGTGAAATTGGCGGCAATTCAAAAGTAAGAAAAAAAGAGCAAGAAAAAGCGGCTAAATTACTTGGTGTTCAGAAAATTTTCTGGGGCGGGTTTTCCGATACGAAAATTCCTGAAAGTAAAGAACTTATAGATACAATCGAAGATACTATTAACAAAGTTAGGCCGGAACTTGTTTTTCTCAATTTTTTTAATGATATTCACCAGGACCATCGTATTGTGGCAACGTGTGCCATAGCCGCAACCAGATATATAAAAAAAGTTCTTTTTTACGAAGTACCCACCAGCCATAATTTTGAACCGGATGTTTTTGTGGATATTACGAAAATATTAAAAGAGAAGTTGGTTTTATTAAAAGTGCATGCTTCACAAATAGATAAAACCCGAGTTCCTGAATTGACTATTTTAGAAGGCGCAAAATCATGCGCCAATTTTAGAGGATTTCAGGCCCGCGTTAAATACGCAGAAGGTTTTAAGCCTGTGAGGCTATCACTGGATATATGAACGGTCTTTTAAGAGTTTTTGGCGTTGGATTGTTTTGCTCTTTGATAATAACGCCGCTAATAAGGTTTATGGCCAGGCGTTGGGGTATTATGGATAGACCCAACCGAAGAAAAATACATCTTCGCCCTGTGCCACTTTTAGGGGGGGTGGCGGTTTTTTGCTCTTTCGTTATCAGCCTGCTTTTTGTCGGGGGATTAAATCTTCAGGCAAAGGGTTTAATTGCCGGCGCATCTTTGATATTGGTGGTAGGTGTTATTGATGATATTAAAAAATTAAAGGCAGCCAAGCGTCTTTTCTGGCAGTTAATAGCTTGCTTGATTTTAATCAAAAGCGGTGTAGTTTTTACCTTTTTGCCGCAAAATTTCATGGGTCTTTTAGGTGAGTGGCTTTTGACTATTTTGTGGGTGATAGGTATAACTAATGCCTTAAATTTTTTAGACGGTTTAGATGGCCTTGCCTGCGGCCTTAGTGTTATAGCGGCTTCGTTTTTTCTTATTATTTGCCTGGCAACCGGACAGGTGGTGGCTTCTTTGGTTTGTGCGGCTTTTATTGGCGCCTGTCTTGGATTTTTACCATTTAATTTCAGGCCGGCCAGCATTTTTTTAGGTGACGCGGGAAGCACCTTTTTGGGATTTTCTCTGGCAGCTATAGCTATTATGTTAAATTGGGCAGAAGATAATGTAATAGCCATAGCGGCGCCTGTTTTAATTTTGGGGGTGCCTGTTTTTGATGTTATTTTTACTACTATAATGCGGGTGGCAAACGGCCGGGTAAAAAACATAAATCAGTGGCTCGAATTTACAGGTAAAGACCATTTTCATCATCGCTTGCTCGATTTAGATTTTAAGGTAACAGCGGTAGTTTTATTTATATATTGTGTGAGCTTCGCGTTGGGATTAAGCGCGCTGGTTCTCTTAAGAAGCGGGATTCGTGAGGCCATTTTGCTTCTCTTGCAGGCTTCTATAATTTTTAGTTTAATAGCCATATTGATGTTGAGCGCGAAAACAAAGGGGGCATAAAACTTTATGTACGAGGGATATTGGGGATTTAAAGAAAAACCATTTGAGAACACACCTGACCCGCGCTTTTTATATCATTCTCCCAGGCACGAAGAAGCTTTAATGAGATTATTTTATGCCGTCAGAGAAAGAAAGGGAGCTGCCCTCTTGACCGGTGATTATGGAAGCGGAAAGACACTTTTAAGCCGCGCTCTCATTTCAAATTTAAGCCAGCAGGGGGAAAAGTATAAAATTGCTTTAATTGTGAATCCCAAACTGCCTACCAGAGATTTTTTAAGGGAAATTATTTATCAGCTGGTGAATGAAGAAGTTAAAGGCAATAAGATAAAACTACTTCATATTTTAAACGAAAGATTATATAAAAACGTAGACCTTAATAAAGAAACGGTTATTATTATCGATGAAGCCCAGACCATTGAAAAAGCAGGCGTTTTTGAAGAATTACGGCTTCTTTTGAATTTTCAACTAAATGATAGGTTTTTACTGACTTTGCTTTTATTGGGCCAGCCGGAACTAAAACCCAAAAT
>CAYUDR010000100.1:0-4693 GCA_964443705.1 uncultured Planctomycetia bacterium
ATATGCCCTCATAAAAAGGACACCTATTATATTAGCGTAACCTATGATAGATGAGATATTGTCTTTTTTATAAGTACGGCTATCTTTGGCAATCCTCATCTTCATAGCTTCATCAATCAGGATGTATATATATCTATACATGAAAGAAAGCATCATGATAATGATTTTAGGAATTTTATAAAATTCCCCTGCCTTCAGTAAATCAGAAAATTTTGTTGTTGTAGTTAAAACCAGTATAAAAATACATGAGAGATATGATTTAATAAGCACATTCCAAAAAATTATCAGGCCTTCATAGGTAACTCTAATATTGCAGGGGCCGAAAGAATATAAAAACAATGTCTGTCCGTCTTTGATAAAAGGTATGGATAAGGCGATTATCAAAACAAAGGGTATTACGGCCATGGACCTAAGAAAAATAAAAAAGAAAGGAACCTTTGATATGAAAATTAAAAAAAATACAAAAAGGCCGTAATATAGAAAAGCTGAAAAAGCATCCGGCGGCGTAGATACTATAAAAAAAACAGCAAAAATAAAAACAAATAATTTTATTCTTGGGTCTAAGCGGTGAATAAAGCTATCTATGTCGCTATATCTGTCAAGAAACGTGTGTTCCAACTTTTTTAATCTTCCTAAGCGACAACCCTAAGATGCATCCAAGGCCAAATATAAGAAGTGTGCCGGAAATGCCTGCAAATGCAGTAGTAGCTTTTTCATTACTGATTTTGGAGAATGTATAATCCGGCATAGGCGCGTTTATTATGGGCTCACCTTCTCCTTTTTCAAGAAAACCTTTATCCTCTGCAACTTTTTCCAGGCCATCAGGCCAGGGTGAGGCGAAAGGACTTAAAAAAGCGGCTAAGGCCAAGGCTATAAATAGTCCGATGATTATATCCTTTTTATTCATAATCTTACTCCTCCTTATAGTGATAGACTAAATCCGGCCTTACCTTCAATATAAAACTGATTACCAAGGTTGTGATCAATGCCTCTCCGATACCTATGAGCATATGAACAAAGACCATAGCCGGCATAACTATTTTGAAAGGAGAGGTGCCGGAGATCGCTAATTCAATCGAACAGAAAAATGATGCCAGAACTACAGAACACCATGCCGCAACAGCGCTGCCGATCAAAATACCGGTTTTACCGCTTATGCGCTTTTTTATAATAGAATACAATACGTATCCTCCCATTGCGCCTATGATGGACATATTGAATATATTAGCGCCTAAAGCGGTAACCCCTCCATCTTGAAAGACAAAACACTGAACAATTAACACCAAAGTAATAACAATAGCCCCCATGTATGGGCCAAGCATTACCGCGGCAAACACACCCCCTAATAAATGTCCTGAAGTCCCGCCGATCACGGGAAAATTAAGCATTTGTGCCGCAAATACAAAGGCCGCCATAATGCCCATAAGAGGTATCATCTTATCTTTCAAAGCCAAGGATGCCTTCTTAATACAGTATGAAATCCCGCCTATAGAAACAACCCATGCGGGTATTAACGTATTGGCTGATAGAAATCCGTCAGGAATATGCATGTTAGCCTCCTACTCTTTTTAAAAGTCGATATATGCCCTTGCGCCGTAAACAAATATCAAATCATTGTCACCCTGGTCGCTTTTAGAGATACCGTCTGGGTTCCATATGAGTTGAATGTCCGGGCTTATCGCAAGGCATTTATTCAATTGACACCTATAATATGCCTCAATATGGCCTTCTGCATTGCCATAATTATCGCTTGATGATTTTTTCCATTTACTTGAAGGAAATAACTGGCCTACTGCTATACCTAATACGTCATCGTCTCTATTCCAATAGTGGCCTGTTGCCTGGGCACCAACCTGCCAGTTCCACTCTAATAGGGCCTCTCCGTCAGCACGCCCTACATTAGGCCTCTGCCAGCCGAAACGGTAAAATAAACCGAATACATCGCCTATTTTTTGATCGCAACTTAAACCAAATCCATAATTCATCAATTTATTATCATCTGTGGTATCGCCTTCGCTTACAAGTTTTGAATGGTTTCTGTCATTCATCCACCAGTAGAATCTGTAATTTCCCGACCATTTTTCCTCGTCAACGTTAAAAAATTTAGCCGGCTTAAAGTTAATCTGCGCTGCATAAAAGAGATGATCAAATATGTCGTCCCAATCACCGTCTGCCGAACAAGCGGCAGCGTCAAATTCTATGAAATTCATTACTGAAGCGGGTGCTACATTAAATCTAACTACACCGCCATTATCCGTAGGCCATTCCACCCCGGGAGCATGGACAAAAAGGCGTCCCATGAATTGAGTGCTGTCGCTATTGGCGTATTCAACATAGTCAATATAGTCCTTGATATCCATTTTACCGAAAGCAACGGTAAACTGTTTATCAAATAAATACTGGTCATAATAAAGTTTATTAATAATCACGTCCATATTTGTATCATTCTCGTTTGAATCAACATTGCTGAACACTGTTAATCTATTTTCGAGAGACTGGCCGTCGCCCATTTCCAATTCCAAAAATGCATATCCCCAGTCATCAAACGTCTTTTCTATGTCCACATCCGCCTTAACAGCCCCATTTATTACACCCTCTTTGGCATAATCACCATTTGCATCCGGCGTTCCCTGAAAGACTAATGTCCCGTTTGCACTTATATTTAACCCTGCCGGCTCAACTTCAATACCTTCGCCGGGTGTATACTTTATTAAGGGCCTTTTGGCAACAGCAGGTGCCTGACTTATAATCTTTTGTCCTGTTTCCAGTGTTTCAATCTTCTTTTGCATTGCTTCCATCTGCTTCTTCATAACCTGCATCTGCTGTTTTAGCTCCGATATTTCATCAGCAAATAGATTAGTCGTAAGTAGTAAGTGGTAAGCTGTAAGTATCAAAATAACTTTTAAAAAACGCATCTTTAACCTCCTTTTAAAAAATTATAATCCTTTACCTGTAGTAGTCATAACCAGTTCTCCGTGCTTTACGCCTTTTACCGCTTTTAATTTATCGGAAAGTTTTATTAAATTCTTAGCCGCGCCTTTTACGGCTATTGTCTCAAGGCAGTTATCGTGGTCCAAATGAACGTGCTGGGAAGAAATGATATATTTTGAATAATCGTGCTGAATATCCAGTATTTTATCTACGAGTTCTCTTTTGTGGTGGTCATAGACAAGGACTATGGCGCCGGCAACCTCTCCGGACTCCTGCCAGTCCTGCTTGATAAGCCGCTCTCTCAATAAATCCCTTATCGCTTCAGAGCGGTTTTTGTAACCTTTATCGTTTATAAGGTTGTCGAATTTATCCGACAGGTTCTTTTCTAACGAAATACCAAAACGTATTAATGTTGACATAGTGTTACTTTATTTAAAATTGTAACACTACTAATCCCATTGTCAAGTATTATTTTATAAGGCTTCTACCGATTATATTTTTTTCTTTTATATCCCTGCAAGAAAACCATGCTAATTTCAAAAAGTTAGGACTATCGCTATATAAAACGCTTATTCTTTTCTTTTTAAACAGCAGTTTAAAAAACGCTTTTAGATAAAACGCTTTCCCATAATGATAAAAGGTAATATTAGAGTATTTTTCAAAAAATTCTTTTGTATTTGTCGCAGGGCATATAATATAAACCCATGATTTTTCTTTAGCGTATTTTTTTAGTATTTCTCGCAAATAAACTAAACTATTCTGGTTTAATTTTTTAACGATAACCATTGCACGTAATGTTTTTCCCCATTTGGCTTCGAATATCTTTTTATTTCTTTTGAAATCCTTGTCAAAGCTCTTGAGAAAATTGAATGACGCCTGCTCTTTATGGTATACATATGAAGCGAGTGCGCGAACAATTTTGTAGCCCTTCTCCTTTGCCCTTAGAGACAAGTCAGTGTCATCGAAATTTCCCATTCCATACACTTCATCAAACAGGCCTATTTCGTCAAAAAGCCTTCTTCTGGCCAGAAGGCAAAATCCTATAGCAGCCCCGATTTCTGCAAATCTTGCGCTTTGCCCTTCAAACCCTTTTACAAAACTTTCGAATGAGACTCCCCGTGGTTTTTTTTGTCCGAGCGTGTTTGAAGACGGGTTCACAATGCCGATATCCTTATGTCGTTCCATGAGCAAAATCATTTCTTTTAACCAATTTTTTGTCACTATGGTATCGTTATTCAGAATGCAAACATATTCTGCATTACTCAAGGCAATCCCCGCATTGACTGCCTTGATATATCCTTCATTTTTATCGTTCTGCTTGAGTATTATTTCACCGCTTTTACAGGCTTTTTGCAATTGCCCTAGATAATCTTTAGTTTCAATGTTGCTGGCATTGTCGACTAAAATCAACCTGTAGGGATAGCTTGTATTCCGGCAAATTGAATCTATACAGGTTTTTGTTAAGGCAAGATTGTTCCAGATGGGTATGATAATATCACAGCTTTGCACTAATGCTACCCTTTGTTTTTTCTTTCATTTCATCAACAATTGCCTTTATCGATTCATTAAAATCCTCTTTGTCGAAATAGTTAAAAACGGCATCGTATCTTTTTTCTCTTTTTTTCTTTTTGTTCAGATATAAATTTAAGGCGCTTAACAGCTTGAGAAGAAAAGAAGGGTACACCCTCAATCTGATATTTGTGTGCTGAAATTTGTTTATAAATTTATTCTAAAGTTCTTGTAACTTATTCTAATAAACTGC
>CAYUDR010000101.1:0-4607 GCA_964443705.1 uncultured Planctomycetia bacterium
GGTCTTATGATATTTGCCAGGGTCAAAAAAGTCAAAATCTATGCCGTTGTGCATTACGCGCAGCCTGTCATTCTTACATAAATATATTTCTTTATGTTCCGAAATGAGATTTTTTATCCTATTTGATTCGCATATTATTTTGTGGAAATATTTCTTATTTTTTATTTTTCCGATAAGGTATTCGCCGTCCAGTTTTTCTATAATAACCGGCACTCCGGACTTAATAGCTGCCTTTACACCGTCATTCCATGCGAATATTAAAGCTATATCTATTTTATCTTCTTTAAGGCGATCTTTTAATTTTTCAAAATAATCTTTCTTCTCTCCTTGGTCCTTTTTTGTCCATTTATTGCAAAAGGGCTTTTGGTGTGACCCTATCAGGATTTTTGCGTTTACCTTTCTAAATTCCGGTAAAAGTTCTCCACCTCTAAAAGCGTATAAAAATGTGCTAAATTTTTTCTTATTAAGGGACTTTAGTATATTCAGGCACGCTATTTCCTGACCGCCGATTTCAAGATAATCGCATATAAAAGCTATTTTCAATTTTCTCATGATTATTTTTAGACCCTTCTATTGTTTCCTGAGCTTTTTTGCATGCCATGAAGCTTACTTTTTTCAAAAGAGAGAATCTTTCTTCCGGTTTGTTGCTTGCTTTAGTGTAGATATCATATAAATCGGGGTACTCTTTCCTCCAGGCATCAAAGAGACTCTGCTCTGAATACACGAAGATATTTCTCCCCAAAAAAAGAAGGGTTATAATAGTTTCCTTAATAAAAGTTGCCATGCTCTCTTCGAAAATCCACTGTTTATAAGGCATATTTACCCAGGGGGCGCATCTTAATCTGGATGGTGAAAATAAGGCCCTTCTTATAATGTACGCAGCGGTCAAATTTTTATCAGGCAAGTCGGCTGGCAGTCTTTCTTTGCCATATAAGATCCTGCTCTTTTGGAGAGACCAGTAATGCCAGAAAGGGTGATAATATTTGCAGGCATTATTAAACATCCTTTCCGTAAGGAAATAAGGGTAATAATCACCCATATTAAGTTTCCGGCTTAACTCAAACATGCGGGAAACTATTTTTTTTCTTGTTCCGTCGGCGAGGTTGTCTTTTATAATAACCAATAACCGGTAGTATTTCATGCCTATAAGAATTATCGAATTTAGACATGCGCCATATTTTTTCGTCAATTCATCAGTAAATTCTTTAAAAAGATAGGATTTATCAAACCTATAAACGGCAGAATCTCCGTTTTTTACTGTACCAAAAGCAACTTCGTTTAATTGAACGCTATCTCTTTTTTCTTTTACGTTCGACAAAATATGCATTGATTCTAATGCCGGATCTTCTGTTCGCGTATCTTTTGTCGTAAAATCGGATACATGTTTTTTTATTTTCCCACATATCCTGCTGATATCTCTTTTTAATATAAATCTTGACCTGTTGCGTAAAAAAAATCTTTTCACAAGAAAATCAAAGAAACATGTAAATGCATAAAAAAATCTTCCGTTATTCATCGTCTTGGGAGAAACATAATTCCGCAAAAAATCCCCCCCATATAATGGGTTCCAGTATTTATATCTGTAGTCCTCTTTCATAAGATATTCAAAAGATGCATATTCTCTTTGTGAAAAAATTCCTACATCGCCTAGTACGGGGTATTTTGATTTAATGCGCGAGTGCAGCTTCCAGAATTTATCAAGAAATTCAAATTCTTCATCTGATTCCATATCCTTTTTAATAAAGATACAGAAATCTATATCACTCAGGCCCGGAACCCAATTTTTCTCGCTTAAACTGTTTATAAGGTAGATATGTCTTACTGGTTCAAAACAGCTGACGTTATCCAGAAACATCTTTATGGCATTTTTATAGAATCTCTCATAGGTTTTTTTAAGTGGCGGAAAAAAATTAGTATTTATCACGGCTAACTGAACGGCGGTTTTTAATTCCATAGTGGAAATCCTGTATCCAAGTTTAATCTTGAAAAAAAATAGCGGTATGCTACCATAATATAATATCATATAAGCGCAAAAACCAGAAGAAATTAAACATGGTATCAATAACGATACTTTCTTTCGACCGAAAATCCGACCTGAAAGCCTGCATCGACTCCCTCTATAGGCACACGGATATAAAATCTGTGCCATTTGAGGTAATTATCGTAGACCAGAACTCAAATAAGGAAACTACGGATTATCTTAAAAAGCTTCGTTTTGCGAATTTGAAGATAATTTTCTTAAAAAGGAATATAGGCTGTTCAGCCGGTAGGAAGGCTGCGCTTAAAGAATGTTCGCCCCAAGCCGAATTCATATTCCAGGCTGATAACGACATAGTTTTCACTCCTCGATGGCTTGAGAAGATGCTAAAAAACATAAATACAAGAAAAGGCATAGGCGCTCTTCAGGCCTCGTGCATAACGTTGGATAACCATACACTTCTTTCGGGGGGTGTTATTGAGCGCTATTCACTGACCGGGATTAAGAGAAATAACGGCTATATAGCTTATTTTTGCGATATAGGAAGCGACAAACATAAAAAATCTTTCGCTTTTCCTGTTTTTTACTGTGACTATGTCTCCGGAGGGGCTACGCTTTTCAGAAAAAAGCTTTTTGAAACCGTATCGTATGATGAAAAGTACCTTAACGGCTATGAGGATTATGATCTTTCTTTATGCGCCAGAAAAAACGGATGGAAATTGGCATGCGACTTTACGGTAAAGCTTATACACCAAAATCGCAGGTTTAAAAACAGTACATTCTGGAAAAAAGAAAAAAGATACATAAATACACGCGAAAATAGCCGGACCCTTTACTTTTCTCTCTACAATTTCGTAAAAAAACACGGGTTAAATCCCGTACGTTCTGACGGTTTCGACAAGATCATAAAAGACCCTTCCGGTAAACCTTTTTCTTATTATTCTGACTACGAGTTAAAAGCATATTTTGATAAACTTTGATTTAACATATGGATTGTGCTTATGACCCTGGATATATATGGCGCCAAAATAGAATGCAGGTGCGTTTCCTCTGATCTTGAAGAAAGATTAATCCGACCTTTTGTTTTTTTCAAGCAAGACGCTGCCATACCTGAAATAATAATTGAAGTAAAAAAAGAAGCTGCTCCCTACGGTTCTTTTCCCCGCCTTATTGCATCTTTTTCTACGCCAAGAAATATTGTGTATTCCGGAAAAGATATAAAAATAATTGATTACTTTGGTAAAGGCGTCGTGGTAGAACAAAAAGGCATGAAATGTTACACGATATACGGAGAGGACACTAATTTTCTGGAGGAGGCCTTTTACCTTTTGGTATTATCTATTTTTGGCCAGCACTGTGATAAGAAAAGACTTCTTAGGATGCACGCGCTTGGCCTTTCCTGTGGACATAAGGCCTTTGTTTTCTTGGTGCCGCCCGGAGGAGGCAAGTCAACTCTTGCATGCGCCATGCTTGAAAAAAAGGGTTATAATCTGATTTCTGATGATAGCCCTGTTTTTGACTTTCGGACAGGCGCTATATTGCCCTTTCCCCTTCGCATAGGAATCAACGATAAAAACATTCTTGAAAAAATACCCAAGGAATTTATTTATTCGATAGCCAGAATGGAATTTGGATTAAAGCATTTTATTGACTGTTCGTATTGGAGTAGCCAAATAGAAAAAAATGGCTTACAAAATATTATACTCGTTTCTGTTAAGACCATTTTAAATGGAGAGCCATCAATGCGAAAGATAGCCAAAATAAATCTCCTCGGGCCGCTATTAAGAGATGCGATCGTAGGAATAGGGCTTTATCAGGGGCTTGAATTCATATTCGGTCACAGGTCCGGAGAAATTTTATCAAGAATAGTTATTGTTCTTAAAAGAACGATGTTTGCGTTACGGCTTGTTCTTGCTTGCCATACTTATAAATTCATAATGACAAGAAATTCATTGGAAAATGCCCGTTTTTTGGAAAATTATATTAAACGCCTCGAGTGATTAAGCTGTTTCTATGAAAGTAGTGATAACTAATTTTCCCCCTCCAATTAAGAGTTCTCTTGATTTTGATAAATACTGGAAAAATTTTGAGAAACCTCTTTTATTTAAAAAAACATCACTTTTTGAATATAAAGCAGACTGGGGATTTCATATATACGCACTGGGTGTTTATCTAATGGATAAAGCTATAGCCGATGAGGTCGAATTCTGGGATTATTCTCCTGATAGGAAAACAGAATACCATCCGCTTGGTATACTGAGGGTACTTTTTCATAACTTAAATGACATAATCTCTTATATGAAACGTTTCGGATATCCTGATCTATTAGTAAATCACGGTTACTACGGTAGACCCCTTATGAAGTATCTGAGAGATGTGTGTTTCTGCGTTCACGTACCGGCCCTAAGACAGGGCATTGACCGGTTTGGCAATTTTGGCGCGCATGCGTATCTAGTGGATTCTCCTGAATATACAGACAAACGCGCAATGTTATATGTGCCTGTAGTAAATACGGATAAATTCCGTCCCGCGGAAAGAAAAAAAGAAAGGGATTTTATATATCTTGCAAGTAATTACCGCGGCAAAAGGCATGATATTATAATAAAAGCGGTGCACGGGCAATCTATTA
>CAYUDR010000102.1:0-4588 GCA_964443705.1 uncultured Planctomycetia bacterium
GAACTCGCTGATAAAAAATGTATTCGACATCATTGCCGAGTGGGTATTCAATAACAATCGATTTTTCATTTTGGTCCTTAAGCCACAGGTAAACTTCCGGCACATTACCTATATCGGTAGTCCTAAAAGGCGGTATATTCATAAATTCAAAAACAAGCAAAAATATTAAGCTGTATTTAACTGTCGTTTTTTTTAAGGGGTTGTTTAATCTTTCAATTAGAAATTTGAATCCAAAGCCCGCCAGCACACACAAGGCCAGTATAACTATTATGCCAAAACGCGCTATGGCGCGGAAAAAAGGCAAAACTTGAAAGACATAATATGAAGGCATCTTAATATGTCTGCCCAAAATCATAAAGGTCGGCGAAAGAGAGAACAAAAAAGCTACTATCGCCAATGAGGCAAAAAATTTTATTGAGAAATCTAATCGTCTTCTTTCGGCAACATCCTGAACCTGCATTTTTTTTCTATCCTGCCAAAAACGATAACCAAAAAAGGCAAGGAAAATTGTTACCAATCCTAAGTAAAGACTATGTTCCTGCACGCTTTCACCGTAAAAAATTGAGCCCACAAATTTTTGTGTAACTGAACCGAAAACAGGCTGGTTAACCGCAGGTAAAATATAATCGAACATCTTGGCGGAATAAATATAAAGCTGGCTGATATCACGTATGTATTTCTGCAGGGAAAGACCTGCTCCGTTTTCAAAAAGATAGGACCTTAAAATAGGAAAAATATAAGGGAACCATATTAAAACAGCCACAAAAACGGCTATCACTATCAAGGATAAATTTTTAAAAAAACCGGTGTGGGGGACAAAATTTGCTCTTTTGTGAATTAACCTTCGAAATAACTTAAAAATGATAAACGTACCTGCCAACACCAGCATAAAAAAGCCATAATAAGTATCAGAAAGAAGAGTCAGGGCAAAAAATAAACCACATAATGTGGCAGAAAGATACGTTCTCTCGTTATGCATCTTAAAAAGAAAAAGGACAAAAAGCGGCATCCATTGTATGTTGGCTAAAGTTATATGGCTGGCGTGGGCAAAATGATAAGGGCAAAAACTAAAGGCCAGACCGGCAAAAAAAGAACCCCACCTGCTCTTAGTAAAATAGTAGGTCAGTAAATACATAGCCATGCCGGCTAAAGGAAAAGTAAGCAGCATAATAAAATTATAGGCAAAAATCTCATCTGTCAAAACTGTCAGCATTAAAAGCGGGTAATTTGCAAAAGATAAGCTAATGTTTTTGGCTATATCCTGAGAGAGGTCTATGCCAAAAGGAACGGCTATAATGGGTACAAACTGAGACGATAAATCATGCTGCCAGGCATACTTCGCCCACCAGACATACCATAAGGTTTCAAGTAAATCTCCTTTATAATCATATATCTGGCTGCGGAGATTAAAAACAAGCGGGAAAGTAAAAACCAAAGTCAGTAATATAAAAATCAGGCAAATTATTATTTCAAATTTGAATTTGCGGAAAAAATTCATTTTTTTTATTTCTTGCGCTTAATAAATATTGCAACAACCAGGGCAATAATGACAATGAAAAGCACAAATATTAGCTTTATTAGCCTCGATACCAACTTTGACTGAATATTGGGCTGCTCATCCTGGCCAGCTTCTTCTTTTTCTTTCTCTAAGAAGACAACTCTTTTATTAAGAAGCAGTTCTTCCCATATTTTTTTAAAACCTATACCCTCAAATTTTAATACGACTTTATTATTTACAGTCTCGACTTCGCTTATCCAGTTGATATCCTGCTTAACAAGTGAACGGTTGATAATTTCTTCAAAGAAATAGGCATCATCTTCGATATCAAGAATATTCTTGCTTTCTTTGGGTTTAAATACAAGCTCTCCTTTAATGGAATCATCCGTAGCAAGGTCAAGGGAAAATAGTATTTCCGATATCGCCTCTGATGAGAGAAGTACTCTCATGCCTTCTATCTCCTCCCATCTTCTTAAGTTTTTTGAAAAAAGTCCACTTTCATTATTAATCAACAAATAGGCATCAGTATCGGGAACTTCCTTGAGAAGCTCAAGGCAACTCTTGTTTGCCGAGAATGATTCTCTTTTACCTTTATAAGTATCTATTGCCCTGCATAACTCCCTGGGACTCATAGCTATTACGAAATACTTACCTATCTGCACATAAGCAGCTAAATCTTTTTGGCCGTGATAAGGCTCAAGCTTTTTATCTCGGTATGTTATTTCATAGCCTTCATGCTCAATTTTTCCTAAAGGCTTTCTTTTTGTAATAAGTATATCTAGGGCATCTTTAAAAACATCTTGGTCCTTTTTTATTTCAACAATAACAATAAATTCAGGATAGATAGGCTTTTTCTCTTTATCGAAAGCCTTTTCGGGCAAATAGGCTGCGCCGACAATAGTAGCAATGGGCAATTCGGAATAAAGCCGGTTGATGGCTTCATTTTTAATATTTGGTTCCTTGATTTCAAACCTATCACGCCACAAATTTGACACATAATTAAACCCCGGATCATCCAAATCGTTATTTACAAAAATAACAACATCAGCTTCTTTTCCTATAAAGCTAAACTCATTTATTTTAGCAGAAGCACTCTGTGCTATAACGGCCAAAAATATAACCGTAAGCACATAAATCACAAATTGCCTTAAATATCTTTTCATATAACCTTCCTCCTCATTTTTGTCATCTTAAAGTTTATTGTGATATTTTCACCTTTAACCTGGCAGTTGCTTTTAAGTTTATAAAAGTTGGCATCCATCATTCTTCTTATGAGTTGAACTAAAAACCCTACATCTTTCTTGGCTTTTTTGAAATCCGTTTCTTTCTTAAATGAAAAAATAATCGAACCATTATATTCATGTTTATTTACAGGCCGGTTTAGCGATAAGCAAATTCCCTTTAATTCTTTAACGCTCGAAAATATATCATAAGAAGCTTCTTCTTTAACCTTTTCTATATGATAATCGGAAATACCTTTTTTGTCATCAACAATTACCAAAACCGGGCCGTCAGGCAATGGGTTTTTTCTCCCAGCCCCAGCACTATGGCTTTTTTTAAAAATTTCCTCTATATAACCCAAATCAGTAGAAGCTATTATAGTATCTACGGAAAAAGCGTATGAAGATATATCCCCGGAATTATTCTTTAAGTTAATTAATTGCCAATTATCCTGGCGGCCAAAGGAAAACTGACTTTTAAAAGCAGGGGTCTTTATATAAAAAAATAAAGGGATTTCCAGCAAACGCTTAAGTTTCGCAGACTCAATAACCAGCATATAATCAAACTCATCAATATCCTCGCCAGAGTCTATAAGTGCCGTTATTTTTAAAGGAGCAAGTAGAGATCCTAAGTTTTTCAGTGCAAATCGATTTATGGCGGATTTTATCACATATTCATCTCTAAATTTAAAACTCGATATTTCTTCAAGAAGTTCCGTCTGGTTCTTATCTAATCTGAAAACAACATAGGCAAAATGACCCTCCGGTTGAATTTTTAAATTAGATGCGGCAAGCGGCAGGTGTATCCAGATAAGAATAAATGCCAAAACTGCAACCAATGCCAGAAGAACAAAGAAGATAATTTTTTTAAGCACCCTCATTATCATTCCCCAAGATACTCCTTTTCTATAAAATATCTTATTAGTTTCATAATAACCCCTGCAATTAATATAAAGAAAGCAATATTGCATAAATTTTCTGCGGCTACACTCAATTTTAACATAAGCAGCAGCGCACAAACAAACATCATAACCATAAATAGAATAATTAATGCATTAGCATATATATTGTATTTGCCTATCCTGTAAGAATATATTTGCTTAAGGCGTAAAACCAACATCTCTTTTTTTGCATATTTTTTGAGCTGATAAATTTTACCTACAGTAATAGAGCCGACAAAAATAAGAAAAAAGTCAAACTTGCAATAAAACAAAGAGTAAGACGAAACTATCTTCGATATCAGAAAAAGTAATAAAAGAAGAATGATCCCCGGAACATAGGTCCAGAAATCCAACCGTAATATAAAAGAATATTTCTCCTTAGTAAAAAACCAAAAAATCATTGAATATAGAAACCATAATAAAATAAAAAAGATAGCCCCCAAGAAACAATATTGCCAATTAACCGATAGATTTCCTCTTTTTTCAAACCACCTTGTAGATTCCCAAACAATATAAGCTTTTAAAAAAGTAAGGTTTCTATCATGGTAATTGGTAGCTGTAAGAGTGAGAAAATCCGGATTGGAAGACTCGGATTTGACCAGCTCTATTTTATTTAAACCCTTCTGCGTTACATCTCTGCTTACGATAACATGTTTTTTGATCCATTGTCCAGTTTTATGGCTATACAATATTCCTAAAAGCCGACGGTTTGCATAAATTTCTATTTTTTGCTCAGGATTGTAGGTTTTATATTCAAAAATAAGGGCAACAGCATCTTTTTCCGGCATAGATAGAATAAAGATTGCCCTTTCTTTGTTCATAGAAACAAAGGTTACCCCGCCTTCTTTTTTTGTGTGCCAACCTTTAAGCAATAGGAAGTCTTCTCCGCTACCTGGAGAAGAGAACCTATATTCATTTTTGAATCTGTA